>DOZA01000255.1 GCA_003518245.1 Bacteroidales bacterium
TTATCGGTCGTCGGAGTAGAGACGCAAAATTTTGCGTCTCTACTATTATAAAAAACATTAATATTTAATACAATGAATTATAACCTGGAATCTATAAGGCAAAAGATGAAAGAATCTGGTATTGATGCCTACCTGATACCAATTACCGATCCCCACCTGGGTGAGTATGTACCCGATCACTGGAGGATAATAAGATGGCTTACCGGTTTTACAGGCTCAGCGGCCAATGTGGTTATAACACATAATTTTGCAGGACTGTGGACCGATTCAAGGTATTTTATACAGGCTGAGAACCAGCTAAAAGGATCAGGCTTTGAAATGGTAAAGCTTAAAATTCCTCATACCCCGGAGTATATAGAATGGCTTGTAGCAAATCTGAAAGAAGGTAGCACAATTGCAACCGACGGCAGGATCATACCTGTAAGTATCGTGAGGTTGATGGAAAGATCTTTTACGAGAAAAAGAATAGGACTTGAAACAGACGTCGATCTAATATCATCCTTATGGAAAAATCGTGAGCTTATGCCACGGGAAAAAGCTTTTGAGCACCATCTTAAATATGCAGGTTTGAGCAGGATAGAGAAAATAACATTGATAAGATCTCGTATGCAGGAAATGGGTGCTGCATACCACATTATTACATCACTTGATGATATTGCCTGGTTGCTTAATATCAGGGGTGGTGATGTAAAATTCAGCCCGCTGCTTACAGCTTTTGCTATTATAGGAATGAATGATATATTCCTTTTTGTCAACAGGATAAAAATACCCGATAGCCTGGGAAAAAAGCTTGAAGATGATGATATTACCATTATGCAATATGAAGAGGTGAGTAATGAACTTGGGAAGCTGGAAAAGGGTAAGGGTATAATTATAAACCCTGGAACTACCTCCGCTACCCTGTATAAATCAATACCTGAAGGCGTGGATATTATTGAGGAAATAAGTATTCCTACACGGATGAAAGCGATCAAGAATGATGTGGAGATTGAAAACATCAGGCAGGTGATGATTAAAGACGGACTGGCCCTTACGAAATTCTTTTACTGGCTCGAAAAATCGCTTGGGAAAATAAAGATAACCGAAATAAGTGCGGCAGATAAACTACTTGAATTCAGGACGCAACAGGAAGGCTGCGTGGGCCCAAGCTTTGCTACCATAGCAGGCTATAATGAGCATGGTGCATCACCTCATTATTGTGCTACACCTGAAACCGATGTTGAATTGAAACCGGAGGGTATCTTCCTGCTGGATAGCGGGGGACAGTACTATGGAGGTACTACCGATACTACGCGTACTGTATGCCTGGGTACACCTACTCAACAGCAGAAGACCGATTTTACCCTGGCCTTGAAAGGAACAATAAATCTCGCACTGGCAAAATTCCCCCTTGGGACACGGGGATACCAGATAGAAATGCTGGCACGTAAAGCATTATGGGATCATGGTATGAATTATGGACATGGAACAGGCCATGGGGTAGGGTATTTCCTTAATGTGCATGAAGGACCCCAGACAATAGGTACAGCTGCCTCCGGCGATATGAAAACAATACTTGAACCGGGGATGCTGATATCCGATGAACCGGCAATATACAGGGAAGGTGAATATGGGTTCAGGACAGAAAACCTTGTCCTCTGTATCAAAGATAAGAATACAGAATATGGTCAGTTCCTGAAGTTTGAAACAGTTACCCTTTGCTATATAGATACTTCCCTTATTGAACACGAACTGATATCAGACGAAGAGACCAAATGGCTTAATGATTATCACGAACTTGTCTATAACATATTGAGCCAGATGTTGCCGGAAGAAATTAAAAACTGGCTGAAGAAAAAGACACAAGCTATTTAGAACAGGCCCTGGTTTCGCGTTCCATGTTTCACGTTTAATATTGCTAATAAACTTCTGTCTCTTAGTCTCCTTCTGAGCCCTGCTTTGCCCTCCGAAGCTTTAGCGAAGGAGGGTGCTCTGTGCTCTCATCTCTCATCTCTCATCTCTTACGTGGCTTTCAGCTTTTCAGCAGGTAATTCCGCAAATCGGAATAGTCTTTAGAAATTTTAATTGATAAGCCTTCATTACCAGGTTGGCTATGATAAGACGGAACTTTCACCTTATCCCTGATATTTTCGGGCATAACATCAAGAAACTTGACTGGATGTGCAGTTGCAATGAAGAATCCTTTGCATTTTGATTTTTCCATTGCCAGGTAGCCGGTGGCACTGTGTGGATCAAGTATATAACCAGTTTCATGATATACTCTTTCAATGCCTTTAAGTATTTCATGGTCTTTAAATTCGAAGGCAGAGACCATTTCACTGATATTTTTCCATGATCCCCCGATATATTTCATCCTTTCAAAGTTTGAAGGGTTACCAACATCCATAGCATTGGTGATTGTTTTAACTGATTCTTGTGGTTGGTATATACCTGATCTTATATATACAGGTACAGTATTATTGATATTCGAGGCTGCTATGAACCCGTTAAATGGCATGCCACATTCATACGCCAGCATACCTGCTGTCAGGTTGCCATAATTACCACTGGGCACAGACACAACCGGAAATACATCAGGATTTTCTTCAAGCCATTTCAGCATACCCCAGGTATAATAGAATGATTGTGGCAGCCACCTGCCAATATTTATTGAATTGGCAGATGTCATTTTGAGTGTTTTTCTTAGATCAATATCTGAAAATGCTTCTTTCACCATCCTCTGGCAATCATCAAAGCTGCCATCAACAGCGAGGCAATTAATATTATTACCCAGGCCTGTAAATTGTAGTTCCTGGAATTTGCTTACCCTCCCTTCAGGGTAAAGAACTACCACTTTGATATTGTCCATTAGATTGAAACCTGAAGCAACTGCACCTCCGGTATCACCCGATGTAGCTACAAGGATGGTAATATCTTCTTTCTCCCTGTTTATCTGGTTTATCAGTCTTGCCATGAATCTTGCTCCCACATCCTTGAACGCGAGGGTTGGACCACGGAATAATTCTAATGCATAAATATCATTCTTAAGGTGTTTAAAGGGAATATCAAAATCGAAGGCCTCATTTACTATTTTACTGATACCATCATCATCAATGTCTTCATCAAGATATGGTTTTGCAAGCTCAAGTGCCAGGTCAGTAAAAGTCTTGGTTTCCATATTCCTGAGTCTACGGAGTGACTGGTCCGGGTATTTCTGAGGCATAAAAAGACCACCATCAGGTGCAAGGCCTTGAAAAAGTGTGTCCTTGAGGCTAAACAGGCTGGTGTTACTCCTGCTGCTGACAAATTTCATTAGAGGGGGAATTAGATTTCATGTACTCCCTTATTACTGATAGGGGAAATATACAAGTTGCATTCCATTTTCTTTCTTTTAAATGCTTTAGCCATGGCATTACCTGCTTCCCTTGCTGTTTTGGGATCTGTTGAGAGAGTAAAAACAGCAGGTCCTGAACCTGAAATATTACATCCCAGAGCACCTGCTTCGTGAGCTGCTTTTCGTACTTCATCAAACCCCGGGATCATATTTTTCCGTTTTGGTTCGGCTATTACATCAACCATTGATCTACCTATCAGTTCATGATCTCTCATGAACAGTCCGGCCACCAGCCCTGCAGCATTACCTGTCTGGGTGATTGTTTTATTCAGTGAATGTGTTTTTTGCAATACTGATCTTCCTTCAGCTGTTCTGATGGATATATCAGGCAAAGCTATGGTGCAATAAAGAGATTTTGGATATGGTATTTCAATAATATCAAGCGGCCTGTAAGACCTGATAAGTATAAAGCCACCCAGCATGCAGGGTGCAATATTATCGGCATGGCCTGCTCCGCTGACCAGTCTTTCGCCCTCCATTGCATATCTTATCAGTTCTGTTTTTATCAGTGGGCTTCCCAGGAGCCAGTTGAATCCATAAGCGGCAGCTACTGAGCTGGCGGCGCTTGATCCGATACCACTGCCAGGTTTAATCTTGTTTATGAATTTAAGATTCACACCAACATCAATACCAAGCTCTTTCTGGAGTGCTTTTATTACCGGG
>DOZA01000350.1 GCA_003518245.1 Bacteroidales bacterium
AAATAATATTTAAAGATATAATATTATTTTAAAAAACAAGTAAGCCCAAATAATAAATATAAATAATAGTCACAAAGCATCAGACCCCTTGCCTTCTGCCCTAAACCACTAAACATCTAAACAATCCCAATTCAACAACTCAACAGTTCAACGATTCAACAACCCTTGCATGTTTTTAAGCAGCAAGCCCGATAATTAAGGAATAAACCGCTTGAAGTGATATTATATTTATCTAAATTTAGGAACTTTTAAACCGCATGATTTCCCAACCAGGATGAAGAATATATTATTAATATTAAATATTATCATATTCAGCACATTAATACTGAAAGGTAAGCCAGGCAATAATATAGCCCATACCGAGCAATACTTACAGGGCAATATTACCGGCCAGGACACTGTCTTCCTTAACCAGCTATATTATAATGGCAAGGTCTGGGTAGGCCTGTATTATAATGTCTACGGTACTGAATTCATTATACAAGACACCTGGTATAAGGCCGATGTAATTGTAAACGGTATCAACTTTGAAGATGTATCTGTGAAATATGATGTGTATAATGATGAGATACTGACTAACTATTATAATAAGAAGATCATCACTTTGAATAATGAGAATATCGACGGTTTTACCCTGTACATAGATGATGAAAAACTTAAGTTTAGGAATTTCAGGGACAGTGGTAAAATGAAAGGTCATTACCAGGTTATTCATGAAGGCCAAAGCAAACTTTATAAAAAGTGGAGAAAAAAAAGGGCACAATTTGTCATTGAAGCGAGGTACGATGAATTTCAGCCTGATGACTCTATACTTATAGTAATTAATGATAAATTATACGAAGTAAAAAACAGAAGGAGACTGCTGAAAATAATGTCTGATAAAAAGTCAGAAATAAAAAGTTTTATAATGAAAGAAAAGATCAAACCGGATTTCAGCCAACCTTCCAGCCTTGTCCCTATCCTTAAATACTATGACACACTGCAACTGGAATAAACCTATGAGATCTGTAATACTGGCATTATTGCTGTTATTATTTATTACACCTTCCGCATATTCACAAACCGGCGATATATTGATCAACGGGAATTTCAGAGGTATGTCATTTAGTATATTCGCTCAGGAAATCAGTGAAACCCATAATATAAGGTTCTTTTATAAACCTGAATGGATAGAAGGTTTAACACTTCAGAAAAGTTACAGCGATAAGCCATTATCTGAGATCCTCAATGAAACAATGACAGGATCAGACCTGAAGTTCTTCATTGACGAATCAGGTTATATCATTATCACAAAAGATTATGCCATAAAAAGCCGCTTGCATGCCGGTGCCACTGACACAAATTATATTGAGCCCGAGGACTATAGTGTGTATTTTAATGAGGATGAATCAGATGACTTCCAGGTTATCAGGATTGGTCATCCTTCAGGCGATAATACAGGCATAGTTACCGTTTCAGGTTATATAAGAAACAGAAATACCGGGGAGCCTGTTATTGGTGCCGTACTGAGGATTGAAGAGTTAAAGAGAGGATCGATGACTAACCAGTATGGCTATTACTCCATGAGCCTGCCTAAAGGTGATTTTAATGTGAACTTCAGCTGCCTGGGGATGAAAACCCTGAACCGGCAGTTAAGCATTTATGAGAGTGGCAGTATGGATATTGAGATGAAGGAGAACCTGATACCACTGGGGAGCATAACAGTAACGGCAGAAGGAGATGCCGAGCTGTCAAGGATGGAAGTAGGTCTTGAGAAACTCAAAATGAAAGAAGTCAGATTGCTCCCAACTAATCTCGGTGTACCTGATATAATAAAAACGGCACTACTCCTGCCCGGGATACAAACAGTTGGGGAAGGATCACAGGGATTTAATGTAAGGGGAGGTTCGGCAGACCAGAACCTTATTCTTCTTTATGATGTCCCGATATTCAATACATCACATTTCCTGGGATTCTTTTCCTCCGTAAATTCAGATATTATAAACGATATATCTTTATATAAAGGGGGTATACCGGCTAAATACGGTGGCAGGATATCCTCAGTACTCCATATTTTACCCAAAGATGGCAACAAGAAAAAATTTAGCGGCAGCGGTGGCATCAGCCCTGTAACCTCCAACCTGATGATTGAGGGCCCAATTATCAAAGACAAGACTTCATTTATCCTTTCCGGAAGAAGCACTTACTCAAACTGGATACTCAAGCTGCTGGATGAAACCAGCCTTAAAAACAGTAAGATATCCTTTTATGATGCCAATCTAAGACTTGTTCATGAGCTTAATAAAAAAAACAATATTGAACTTTCATCATATTTAAGCCATGATGCTTTCAGGTTTAATAACGATACACTGTATTCCTATAATAATTCGGTAATGTCGCTTAAGTGGAGACATATCTTTAATAACCAGTTATTTGCAGTCTTCTCAGTCAATAACAGTAAATACAACTACAATATATCAAGTACTGAAGATACGTATAACTCATTTGCTCTTTTACATAATATTGACTATTCTGAACTTAATTCCCATCTTACATGGTATCCGAACCACAGGCACCAGGTGGATATGGGACTTGATATTGCTAACTACGGGATTATACCGGGTCAACTTGAGCCCCTGGGCGATTCATCCGTGGTAAAGCAGACAATAGTAGAAAAGCAGAGAGCTATTGTGCCAGCCCTGTTTATAAGCGACAGGATAAAAGTAACTGACTGGTTTACATTAAATGCAGGTGTAAGGTTATCATCTTTCCTCGCTTACGGACCGGCTATTGTATATAATTACCACCCTGATCTTGCAAAATCTGCAGCAAGTATAACTGATACTTCTGTTTACAGGTCGGGACAGGTAATAAAAAAATATATAAATCCCGAACTGAGACTATCCGCTAACTTATTACTGGGTGCTTACAGTTCATTGAAGATAAACTATAATTCAACAACCCAGTATATACACCAGTTATCAAATACCGCTACTATATCACCAACGGATATATGGGTTTTGAGTACTGCTCACATTAAACCCCAGAGAGGAAGACAGCTGGCTCTGGGTTTTTATACCAATCTTTTTAATAACACCATTAAAATCTCATTGGAAGGATATTATAAGAAGATGGATGATATGATTGATTTCAAAGGTGGAGCGAAACTGCTGATGAACGAGAACATTGAAACTGATATTATCAATACAACAGGAAGGGCAAGAGGTTTGGAGCTGATGATCAAAAAGGATAAGGGGAGGCTTAATGGGTGGATCAGTTATACATATTCAAAAACTGAAATAAAAAGCAACACCAGGTTTATTACTGAAGAGATCAATAATGGGAATTGGTTCCCTGCCAATTATGATAAACCACATGACCTTTCAGTGATAATGAATTACATTTTTTCCAGGAGGATCAGTTTCTCATGCACATATGTTTACAGTACGGGAAGGCCAATAACATACCCTATAGCAACATACACCTATGGCGGAGTAGATGTCCTGCATTACTCAGACCGGAACAAGTATCGTATTCCTGATTACTCGAGGCTGGATGCGTCGGTCACCCTTAGCGGTAACCTGAAGTCAAAAAAACTAGCTCACAGCACTCTCACTTTTTCAATATACAACCTGCTGGGAAGGGATAATGTATATTCAATATATTTTGATACCACCAATGACCTTGTACAGGGATATAAATTATCCGTTTTTGCAAAGCCTATACCTTCTTTAACCTATAATTTCAAATTTTAAGACAGTAATGAAATACAAACATCTAATAATATATATATTCCTGCTATTTATAGTTATAGATTCATGCACTACCAAGTTCGTTCCCGAGATAGATGAATATGATAATATAATTGTTGTTGAAGGTCTGTTAACAGATGAATACAGGACCAATCATGTTAAACTATCCCGGACCATACCAATAGGGATTACAGGTATCTCATCACCCCTTGTTGATGCTCATGTATACGTACAGGATGATCTTAACAGGATTGGTATGTTTTATGAAACAAGACCTGGTTTCTATGCTTCCGATTCTTTAACTTTCATTGGCGAAACTGGCAGAACATACACGCTTCATATACATATTAACGGGAGAGAATATGAATCAAATCCAATGTTACTTCAGGAAGTACAACCGATAGATTCAATTTATGCCGAATTCAGGTATGAGGAGGATGGTCTTTATCCCCCACTCTATCAGTACACAGTATATTTTGACTCATTTGATCCTGAGAATAATAATAAATTTTTCAGGTGGACATACGAGGAAGTATGGGAGTATCACCTTCCCTGGCATTACCCACCTGAATATAAAAGAATATGCTGGCTTTCAGAAAAGTCATCAGATATCATTATAAAGAACAATTCTACTTCTGAAGAAGCAATTATAAATAAGTTCCCTCTTTTACAGTTAGATAACAGGTCATCAACCAGGTTATTTCAGAAATACAGTATATTGTTAAAGCAATACTCCATCTGTGAAGATGAATATAATTACTGGGAAAACATGAAGAAGATGACAGAGGAACAGGGTGGTTTATACGATCCCATACCACAATCACTGACGGGTAATATTACATGCATTGATGATCCTGCTGAACCGGTACTGGGTTATTTCAGTGTCTCTGCGGTAAAGGACAAAAGGCTTTTTATAAAAAACGATACACTTAAGTATATGCCGGGAGGCCAGTACTGTGTTACAGATACGGCATACAGTATTGAAGAAATATCAGGGCTCGGGACTTATGTCTTTGTCCTTGAAGAAATTGACGAAGGTGCTTACTTTCTTTTAACCAGGTCTGAGCAATGTGCTGATTGCCGTGTTTTCGGTACAAATATACCACCTTTTTTCTGGTATGATGATAAATAAACTATCCAATAGAAAATGAAGATTTCGAAATATATCTGTTTGGCTTTTCTCCTTATCCTGAATATGAAGTTTTATGCTGCCGGTGAACCGGCAGAAAGAGTATATGTACATACAGACAGGAATATCTATGTTGCAGGCGAAGATCTTCTTTATTCATTTTTTCTTTTAACCGGTGAATGGCCAGTTCCGGACGGAAGCAGCACTGTTGGATACCTTGAACTTATAAACAGTAATAATCATGCCGTAGCACAAACCAGGTTTTTTATAAACGAGGGCTACAATCATGGTATACTTTCTATACCTGACAGCCTTAGTACAGGCGATTATATGCTCAGGGCCTATACCAGGCAGATGAGGAATTACGGTACTGAGGCTTTCTTTACCCAGCTTCTGGTAATATATAATCCTTTCAAAGAAAATACTATATCAGGGCATCCTGATACAACCGGCATTAATACATACAAACAAATATTTTCTGAACTGTCGTCTAATATCAACAGAACAGATAATACCGGAAATACATTCCAGACACGAAAAAAAATAACCATGAGATTCCAGGTTGACAGCTCATTATTTGCAGACCCGGAAAAATGTGCTATAAGTATTGCTGTTGCCGTAAAACCGGCAAACAGGCGATTAGGAACCATATGTAATCATTTGCTGGGTGATATAAACCATAATGATGAAATACAGGAACTAAATCATCCTTCTATAATGAAGGAAAATATAGGCCCTTATCTTGAGGGT
>DOZA01000024.1 GCA_003518245.1 Bacteroidales bacterium
CTGATTGATGTCCAGACATTGCTGCCCTTGATAGCCAGCCCAGGACACTGGCAGCTAAAGAACACAGGCAGGCATACTCAACAGATGGTGATTACCTGTCGAAACCATTAGCTGAAGATATCTTTGATGAGGTGTACAGTATAATGAGAGAGGTAAAGCCAGAGGAATATGTTGACTTCCTTGCCTGACAGGCTTGTCATATATCGCGCCTCTCCTCTTTGGTATTAGTCCTGCCAACAGCTTCCTTATCATCGCTTATCCTTCGAATCTTGATATTGAAGGCCGCCATGAAGATGCTCATGAAAGGGCTTATTAAGTTAAAAAAACAATAAGGGAAATATGTAAATGTGGATACTCCCAGCACCCCTGATTGAGTTGCACCACATGTGTTCCATGGTATAAGTACCGATGTTACAGTTCCGGAATCCTCGAGTGTGCGACTTAATAATTCTGGCTTGAAATCCATATCCTTATAAATCTTGGCGAACATACGCCCTGGAACAACAATAGCCAGGTACTGGTCAGAAGCTGTGGTGTTAAAGAACAGGCAGGTACCTACGGTGGCTCCTACCAGACTGCCTGCATTATGAACAAACTTCATGATGTACTTTGTTATTTTTACCAGCATACCTGCAGATTCCATAACACCCCCAAATACCATTGCTGTGATAATCAACCATATAGTATTGAGCATGCCAGCCATACCACGGGTCGATAGTAACTCGTTTACCGCAATGTTCTCAGTACTTACCGATACACTGCCAAACATGGTGCGCATGACACTTATATACGATTGCTTGGCATAATTGCCATCAGTATTGGCTACTTCACGAATAACATCGGGCTGGAGGATAATAGCGAAAACAGCTCCTGCAAGGGTGCCGGCAATGAGGGCGGGCAGGGGAGCCACTTTCTTTACTATAATGAAAATAAGAAATGCAGGAACAACCAGAAGGATAGGACTTACATTGAACTTATTATCTATAGCTGTCAGTACTGCATTTACATCAGTACCGTCAGTGTCAAGCTTGTTGGTAAAACCGATAATCAGAAAAATGATAAGTGTAATAAGTATACTGGGTCCTGTCGTGAGTATCATATACCTTATATGTGTGAACAGGTCGGTCCCGGCCATGGCTGGAGCCAGGTTAGTTGTATCTGACAGTGGTGACATCTTATCTCCAAAATAGGCACCTGAAATTATTGCTCCGGCAATCAGCCCCTTGCTAAAACCCAGTGTGGTGCCTATACCGAGCAATGCTATTCCTATAGTGGCTACGGTTGACCATGAACTGCCTGTGGCAAGCGATACTATAGAACAAATAATTACACTGGCGAAAAGAAAAATTGTAGGATTCAAAATCTTAAGACCATAATATATCAGCATTGGTACAACTCCGCTAATCATCCATGTACCTGCAAGCGAACCTATAAGGAACAAGATCAGTATTGATGGCATGGCCGAACCTATGCTTTTAACAATTGTTGCTCTTATTGATTTCCAGTTATGCCCAAGCCTGATGGCAATAATACCAGCTACAGTGGCTGATAAAACAAGAGCAATCTGGTTGGCCCCCGACAGGGTCTCATCCCCAAAATACCTGACATTGAAAGTAAGAAGAATAATTAGTAGTACTATCGGTATTAATGCCTCAAACAGATTCGGTTCCCTGATATCTTTTGTCATAAACGATCTAAATTTCTAAAGAAGCCACAAGATAAAATTTTTTCCTTATAATCCATTATTCCAATAATGCATTATTGACTCACCCCGCTGGCGCGGTTCTCCAGAACCGTGCCGCGGGTTTCCTTGAGCTCGCCCTGCCCGGTTCCAATAATCCAATAATCCCTGCCTTCCGGCAGGCAGGCATTATTCTATAAAAAATATTCTTTGCCTTTACTTTTATTTTTAATTATCTTGTTGTATAATTGGAACGCATGAAAAGTGATATTGACTTTTTTACAATCAGGCCGGAAGATAAGATACCGGAAAAAGGCAGGCTGTTGATATCAGAGCCCTTCCTGCCTGATACTTTCTTTAATCGTACCCTGGTATACCTTACCGAACATAATGAGAAAGGATCTGTTGGTTTTATTATTAATAAGTCAATAAATATTAAAGTAAATGATGCCCTGGAAGGATTTGCGGGCTGGGATGAAAGATTAACAATGGGAGGCCCGGTGGCCCCTGATACCCTGCATTACCTGCATACTATTGGAAATATTATCCCGGACAGTGTCTGGGTGTCCGATAATATATACTGGGGAGGAAGTATAGATGTTATTAAAGAACTAATTTCTACAGGCAAAGTGGGTAGTGGGGATATACGTTTTTTCCTTGGTTATTCTGGCTGGGGTGAAGGACAACTGGAAAAAGAACTAAAGGAAAACTCTTGGATTATTGCCGATGCTGACCCTGGAGTAATTATGAAATACAGAAAAGAAGATAGCTGGAAAAAAGTACTCAGATCACTTAATAAAAGATACAGGTTCTGGGCTGAATTCCCGGAAAGCCCGGAAATGAATTAATGTAATATCTTGAATATTAATTCCTTAAGCAGGTCTCCCTCTGAGCTTGATAAATTGCCAACCCCCTTTGATTTCATATCAAATTCCCGGAGCATACTGATAACCTGCATGGTCTTTCCAGGACTGTAATTGCGCGATGCCATTTCATAATCGCTCACAAAAAAAGGATTTATCCTCAGTATTGAAGCTACATTATTTCTTGATTTGTCCTCGAGAAAATGATATATAAGCAACTTCCTGAAAAAAGAAAAAATAGCAGCCATAGTAATCTGAATGGGATTGTCTTTTGGATTATGCCCGAAATGATTGATTATGAGATTGGCCTTTGAGAGATCTTTGCGACCAAGAGCATTCTGCAGTTCAAAATTATTAAAATCTTTACTTATACCTATTCTCTTTTCAATATCTGCAGCGGTAATTTTTTGCTCGCCACCGGGAAGAGATATCAGTAACTTATCCAGTTCGTTAACTATCCGCGAAAGATCAGATCCCAGGTATTCGGTAAGTATATGACTTACATTCCTTTCAGCTTTTATATTGTGCTCGTGCAGGTAGGTATCTATCCAGTCAGGTATCTGGTAGTCCCTCAGGCGCTCTGACAGGAATAATTCAACATTCTTGTTTTTGTTAAGAGCTTTATATAACAAAGTACGTTTATCCAGCTTGCGATATTTATAACTTATAACCAGCACAGTACTATTGAGGGGACTTTTCAGGTATTTTGTAAGCAGATCGAGGTCTTTGAGATAATGCGCCTCTTTTATTATTACTACCTGCTGGTTAGACATCATCGGGAAACGACGGGCAGTATTAATAATGGTTGGCATATCAGTTTCTTCACCATAGAGAACAACCTGGTTAAATGATTTTTCTTCTTCGGTAAGTACATAATCCTTAATGAAGTCAATAATAAGGTCAATGTAATAGGGTTCATCGCCGTGGAGGAAATATACATTCTTGTATATTTTTTTCTTAAGATCTGAGATTATCCTTTCATAATTATCCTTCATATCTATACTCTCAGATGTTTGACTGATATAGCATTTTCCTTTATCTCCCTGAGTGTTTCAATACCTATATTCAGATGAGTTTCAGTGAAGTGATCCGTAACCACCTTATCACTCTTTTCAACTTTTATGCCTGCCGATATCATTGGTTGGTCTGATACAAGAAGAAGCGCCCCTGTTGGTATCTCATTGGTAAAACCAACAGTGAAGATTGTTGCTGATTCCATGTCAATGGCCATAGCCCTGGTTTTTTGAAGATACTTCTTAAACCTGTCGTCATATTCCCATACACGCCGGTTTGTTGTGTAAACCGTTCCCGTCCAGTAATCCAGTGAGTGTCTGTTAATTACTGATGCAAGTGCTATCTGCAGCATGAAAGAAGGCAGAGCCGGGACTTCCATCGGCAGGTAATCACTCGATGTCCCTTCACTGCGAATAGCAGCTATCGGGATTATAAGATCACCCAGATTATTCTTTTTCTTGAGCCCGCCACATTTGCCAAGAAACAGAATAGCCCTGGGTTTGGCAGCCGATAGAAGATCAGTGATGGTAGCTGCATTGGGGCTTCCCGTGCCAAAGTTTATTATGGTGATATCTTCTGCCGTGGCATTGGGCATATTCCTTTCTGTTCCCAGAATTTCAACGTTATACATGTCGGCAAATAAATTTACATAGTTCTGAAAATTGGTAAGCAGTATATATTTACCAAAATCATCTATACTCCTTCCGGTATATCTCGGTAACCAGTTGTCTACTATTTCGGCTTTTGTTTTCATTGCTTATCAGGAATTGTATTTATCTGAATATATTTGTTCCTTGAACATACGAATTAAGGATTCAAAAATACAAAAAAAGTAATGTGAAAAAACTTAACCTGCCAGCATATTCATTCAGGTTTAAATCGGGAGAAGATGGTAAAGCACTGATTTTTGATGAAATACGAAAAAAATATGTAGTGCTTACTCCCGAAGAGTGGGTAAGACAGCATTTCGTTAATTATCTGGTCAGAGAAAAATCATATCCTATAGCATTACTGGCAGTAGAGGTAATGTTTAAAATGAATAAACTTGTCAGGAGAGCTGATATACTGGTTTATAATAAAAAAGGAGAACCGGTACTAATAGTTGAATGTAAGGCACCTGAAGTGAATATCAACGCTGCGGTATTTGACCAGATAATGTCTTATAATCTAAAATTCAGGCTTAAATATATAGTTGTAACGAATGGATTGAAGCATTATGCCTGCTTAATAAACATTGAAAATGGAGAATGGTCATTTCTTGACAGCATACCTGAATATGACACATTAATCATTGATAAATAATATGTTAGATGTTTGTTGTGCCATAATAAGAAATGACGATTCAGAGATTCTGGTTGTGCAGAGGGGAGAGAATACAGGCCACCCTCTACATTTTTTCCCCCCGGCTCTCATTCCATTCGGCCGGTGTCAACTTTGAGACGCAGCACTGCTGCGTCTCTACTTTTTCCTTTTATCTTTTTAATACCACCTTCTCTTCCTGATCTTGTCCTTATCATTTACATCATTGGCATCAAGTACCCACATTCCCCTGCCATGTGTAGCAATAATAATCATATTATCCCTTGGGTGTATCTGAAGGTCATGAACATATGCAAAAGGGAGGTCACCAAGAACCTCATAATTTTCACCTCCGTCCTTACTAACATAAACACCTGCATCAGTTCCAACGTAAAGAATGTTCCTGTTAACCGGATCCTCTCTTATGACATTCACCGGGCCTACAGGTATATTACCGGAGATATCTGTCCATGTATCACCAAAATCAGTGGATTTCCATATATACACCTGGGAATCGTCGTCACGCCTACCCGTTTGTGTCATATATACAGTACCCAGGTCGTACATTGATGCTGTCAGTCTCGACACCCATCTTTCAGGTACAGGGTCACTGCGTATCTCTGTCCAGTTTTTGCCTCCGTCTTTTGTTCTCCATACCCTGCCATCATCGGTTCCTGCATAAAGCAATCCAAATTTTAGTGGTGATTCGTCAAAAGCTGAAATAGTCTGGTAACTAATATCACCCATTTTTTCAGGATCATTATAACTCAGGTCAGGGCTTATATATTCCCATGTATCACCCCTGTCTTTTGACATCATCACATATTGCATGCAGTGGTATACAATATCCTGGTTATGACGTGATAATAATGTGGGGGCCACCCATTGTCCCCTGAGAGCTGTCTCGTTATCATATCTTACAGGCAGTACTCCTTTCTGACCTTCAGGATATTTATCTATTTCAGCCCTTGCCAGGTTCCCATAGAAAGAGCTGGCATATATAGTATTATTGTCTTCTTTATTTATAGCATGTGTTGTTCCTTCTGCCCCCAGGGTATGTGACCATTCCTTAGCAGGTACATTATCACGGCCACGACTCAGGTCAACGGTAGTATAAAAACTATGATGATCCTGTATTGATCCTGCAACCTTGAAGGGAGTGCTCATATCATATTCAATATTATAGAATTGTGCCAATGGAAGCACTTCAATAGGATATTTCCATGTTTCTCCCTTGTCATAGGAAATAGTTAATCCTCCATCCTGTACATTGAGCAGGTAGTTACCATTATTAGGATCTATCCATTGTCCATGGTGATCAGCGTGGGGCCCACGCAGGCGCTTGAATGTTTTACCACCATCAGTGCTCTGACTGAGAGGTATACCCATTATGTAAACCGTATTCTCATCTGAAGGATCCACACGTATCTGTCCGAATACCCAGCCATAGGTAGATGAATGTCTTTCCATATATGTTTTCATATCAGGTGTAAGGCCACTGACCTGTCTCCAGTTCTTACCACCATTGTCTGTCCTGTAAACAGTTGCTCCTTTAATGATATCTTCTCTCTGTCTTCCATACGAATCAAGTGCCCCTTCCTCGGCAGGATAGGCCACTTCGTAATTATCCACTAGGGCATAAAGTATATCCGGATTGCTGGCTGCTATATCAATACCTATTCGGCCAAGTTTGTTGGCTTTTGGCAAACCATTTACAATCTTTTCCCATGTTCTGCCACCATTGGCAGATTTCCAGATGGCACAGTTCTTTGATGTCTCATAGGTACGTGGATCGTTCCATTTAAGCCTCATCCTTTCCCATGTAGTACAATATACAGTGTTTGGTCTGGAAGGATCAAGAACAAGGTCAAATACACCGGTCATCTCATCAAGATAAAGTATTTTTTCCCATGTTCTACCTCCATCAGTGGTCTTATATAGACCTCTTTCTTCATTGGTTGTCCATTCATGGCCTGTAGCAGCAACATATACTATATCAGAATTTTTTGGATGTATCCTGATACGACCGATGGTCATGGTATTTTCAAGACCCATATTTTTCCATGTCTTGCCTCCATCAGTGGTCTTAAATACTCCACAGCCCGAATTTGAGCTCCTGAAAATATTTGCTTCACCTGTTCCTACCCATACAATATCAGGATTATTGGCGTCAATGGCTATATCACC
>DOZA01000300.1:0-6299 GCA_003518245.1 Bacteroidales bacterium
CAGAGAGCAGAGAGCAGGAAGCAGAGAGTAGGGAGCAGGAAGCAGAGAGCAGGGAGCAGGATCGTCCATTAATGAGGTCTTACTATTCCCATCAATTATTGATCTTCTGTAAAAGATAATTACCATATTTGCACACTCAAAAACCGACCGTCTGGCGATAGTTAGAAAATTACAGAATTCCTTTTTTGAAAAAGAGCCGGAGCCTTCAGCAATATTATTTGATATCGATAAACCTGCAGCTCTTAACTGTTCTGCAAATTTATACATCCTCTTGCTGTCAGCTAATTCTGCTACATCGAAAAGTCTGTCGCCAAGATCAATAGCATCCTGCCAGATCTCAAAATCTTCAAATATCCTTCCCCTGCCCCATGCCAGTTTATCGACTAATCGACCGTTTAGTTCTAAGAAAATCGGCCTGGTGTTTCATTTCATAAATAATATTAATAACTTGCAACTGAAATATAATATGTCAACAAATGGTTGATAAAGAAAAAATTAGGCAAAAGATAGTATTAAGCGCCAGTGAGATATTCAGCCGCTATGGCTTTAAGAAAACAACAATGGAGGAGATTGCAAAATCGCTGAGCAAGGGAAAAAGTTCAATCTATTATTATTTTCACAGCAAAGAAGAAATCTTTGAAGCAGTTATCGATCATGAAGCACAAGTACTTAAGAACCAGCTGTCTAAAGTAATAAAAAGCTCTGGAGACCCTGAACAAATACTCAGGAAGTATGCAAAGGTCAGGATGCGATCGTTCGAAAAATTATCAAATTATTATGATGCTATATTCAATCGCGACCTTGATCATTTCGATTTTATAGAAAAGCAGCGTGAAAAATACGATCTTATGGAAATAGCTTTCATAAGATATATATTATGGAGAGGTGTCCAATCAGAACATTTCAACCTTGAAAATACAGGTCTTGCTGCCCTTGCTGTACAAACTGCCCTGAAAGGTCTTGAAATTCCTCTCTTCTGGCATAAAAGAAGATATGGCATTGATGCCCGCCTGGATGCCATAGTTGATATACTGTTTTACGGGATAGTAAGGAAGTAAGGCAAGCCATAGACTAATCAGCACTTATTATAATCCAATCAGCACAAATTCGTGTTCCATATATTTTTACTAATTTTGACTATTCATTACGCATGAAATAAAAGCATGGAATGCGGATCGGGGATAAACATTACGAATCCATCTGGCTTGATAGTGACGATAATACTTCTGTAAGTATTATTGATCAGAGCAAACTACCCTTCAAATTCGAGATTATAAGATTAAAGACAGTTGACGATGTTTTTAATGCCATCAGGAATATGAACCTGAGGGGTGCACCCCTGATAGGTGTTGCTGCTGCTTATGGTATGTACCTTGCAACACTTGAGATAACAGCCTATACAAAAACTCGTGAGCACCTCAGGAATGCATCAAGATACCTCAGGTCAGCCCGACCAACAGCTGTCAACCTCGAATGGGCTGTAAACAGGCAAATGGATAATCTTTCTAAATACTGTCGCCGTGACAAGCTTATAGCAAGCTCACTTAAAACAGCCAGGGATATTGCCAGTGAAGAAACAACAAAATGCAGGAAGATAGGAGAGGCCGGAATGGAGGTCATCAAAAAGATAAGTAAAAGTAAAAAGGGCCGGCAGGTAAATATCCTTACCCACTGTAATGCAGGATGGCTGGCCTGTGTTGATTATGGCACAGCTACCGCTCCTGTATACCTGGCTCATGATAAAGGGATAAAGGTACACGTATGGGTTGATGAGACTCGTCCCCGCAACCAGGGAGCAAGGCTTACAGCATGGGAGCTTGAGAACCACGGCGTGCCCTATACCCTGATAACAGATAATACCGGAGGTTACCTGATGCAGAAAGGCGATGTAGATATTATTATTACCGGCAGCGATCGTACAACTGTAAGTGGTGATACAGCCAACAAGTCGGGAACATACCTTAAAGCGCTGGCTGCCAGACATAATAATATACCCTTTTACGTAGCCCTACCTACATCCTCTGTTGATATAAGCATAAGTAATGGTTTGAAGGATATCCCGGTGGAAGAAAGGGATGAAAAGGAAGTGCTGTATGTTGAGGGCCTTTATGATAATGAAATAATTAATGCAAGAATATGCCCCGAGAAGACCAGGGCTGCCAACTATGCTTTTGATATAACACCTGCTGACCTTATTACCGGCCTGATTACCGAAAAAGGTATATGCAGGGCAAAAGAAGAAGAAATCAGGAAATTATTGTCAGAAAAAAAGAATTAACATATGGAAGAAGGAGTTATCAAATTCAATTGTTACTGGACACAGTCAGGACCTGTTATTACTGATGAACCATTTAATATTCTTAACTACTGGAGAGAAGTATTATTTAATATGAACCTTATAGGTGCATATGAAAATGGCATGGGCTTCGGTAATATGAGTTTACGCCAGGCGGCCAGTAATAAGTTCGTTATTACAGCTTCAGCTACAGGTGAAATACCTGTGCTTGAACAAGGACATTATGTACGTGTCGAGGGATATAATTTTGAAGATAACGCCATCAAGTGTACCGGTCCGCTTAAAGCCTCATCCGAATCATTAACACATGCAGCAATATACCAGGCTGATTCCGGAACAAATGCAATAATACATGTACATAATCTTGATATCTGGCAAAAACTAAAAGATAAGGTGCCAACAACAAAAGATGAGTTTGAGTATGGCACAGCCGGGTTGGCTCTTGATATTTTCAGGCTTTTCAAAGACACCAATGTAATTGAGAAAAGAATAATAGTTATGGGGGGCGATCCTTCGGGTCTGATAACATTCGGGAACGACATGGATGAGGCTATAAACATGTTGATGTCCTATATAGGAGAAGATTAATGGATAAGCTTGGTATAATAGGTGGATCAGGCCTTGAAGATCCGGCAATACTTACAGATCAGAAAGAGATAAGCTGCTCAACTCCGTGGGGGAAGCCCTCGTCTGCTCTTCTTGAAGGGACCATAAATAATACAAAGGTCATTTTGCTATCACGACACGGCAGGAAGCACACCATCCCTCCTACACAGGTTAATAACAGGGCAAATATATGGGCCCTGAAAGAAAACGGCTGCGGAAGTATTGTCTCCACCACAGCATGCGGAAGCCTCAGGGAAGATATTGGAAGAGGTGATATTATAATTCCCGATCAGTTTATTGACTTCACCCGAAGGCGTAATCTAAGCTTCTACGACTCATTTGACCCCGGGAATATGAAACATACCCCCATGGCTTACCCTTTCGACAGTGATTTAAGGAATTCACTCATTAATGTAGCCGAAAATATGGATTTCCCTCTCCATAAAACAGGTACTATCATTACTATAGAAGGCCCGCGTTTTTCGACCAGGGCCGAATCCAGGATGTTTCGTGTATGGGGGGCCGACCTGGTTAATATGTCTATCGCCCCGGAAGCCGCCCTGGCTAACGAGCTGGGCATACCCTATGTGACAATAGCTATGAGCACTGATTACGATTCATGGCATGATGATGAAGAACCGGTTTCATGGCAGGAAGTAATAAAAATCTTCAATGAAAATGTCAGCAGGGTGGTGAGGTTGATTAGTGAATGGGTGAAGGGGTGAATGATTATCCAGTGATCGTTCAGCCTTAAGGTGCATTTCTATTCTTTTCTCTCTCCTATTATAAAAAGCAAAATGTTTGAAATGACCGGGAGGGTTTGAAAAGAGATGATGGCCGAAAAATTCCATTAATCCAGCATTCCATTTCTCTGACATGTATCAACAAATCATTTGATACCCGGCATTTTCTCTCTTATAAATATTCATTATATTGTAAGTTAGAATTTAGTCAACCGATAATACAATATGAAAAATCTAAAAAGAACAGTTCTTCTATGCATGTTTTTAATTGTGATTACAGGCAATGTCCGGTCACAGTTCTTCCAGGTATATGGATATACCACTCTTGATCCGAGTGAAAAAGAATTTGTATACTGGACAACTCTTATACCCTCATCAGATCATTCTTATTCATTCTTTGGTAATGATGTAAGCAGGGATGGCCTTTTTGCCCATTCACTTGAATTTGAATACGGTTTGAGCCCCAACTGGACTATCGCATTCTATATGGATTTTGAGCAACCAAAAGGGGAAAGCCTGAAATGGGTAAGGACAAAAGCCGTTATGTTCCACTATTCTCTTTTTGAGAAAGGGCTGTTGCCTGTTGATCTGGCATTATACGGTGAATACAAACTACCCCGAAAAGATTATAAAATAGCTGAGGAAATTGAGTTTAAGCTTATAATGGAAAAAGACCTTGGATCACACAGGTTGATACTTAATCCCACATTCGAGAAAAAAATCAGCGGGCCCGAGGTGGGAGAACGAGTCGAATTTGCCCTGAACGGAGCATATACTTTTATAAGGAGCACGAGGTTTCAGCCCAGGCTGGAATCCTATTCCAAGATGGGAGAGCTTTACGATATGAATGTTTTCAGTGATCAGAAGAATTACCTTTTCACCTCCTTCGATCTGTTTTTTGGTAAATATTCCCAGTTCAGATGGCATGCAGGTGTGGGTTTGGGTTTAACTGATCCATCAGATAATATAATAATTAAGAGTATCCTTTCGTGGGAATTTTTTTAACAGAGAATAAATAATCAATATATGAAGACTCAAAAAATAATATTTTCACTTATAGCTATTTCAGTGATCATCCTTTTTTCCGGTATGGTCATACTGAATAACAGGGAAAACCAGAATAAACAATATTATTATTTTGAAGATCCCCAGGAATGCTCTGGCTGTCACTGGGACAGGTTTAACAGGTGGAATACCTCGCAGCATTCAAAAGCCTTTACAGGAGATTTCTTCCAGGCACAGTTTTATGACCTTGTTCTACCTTCCAGAAGCACTGATGATAAGGTTGCTGATGCAGAGAAAGATTGTATTGGTTGCCATTCGCCTTCAGCTTTCCTTTCGGGCGATATGATACCACCACGGACAAATGATCCTGATAATCACTGGAACAGGGGAGATGGAAACAAGACCAATGCTGAGAGAGGTGTGTTCTGCGATTTTTGCCATACGCTTGATCGTTTTGAGCATGACCCGCCTTTCAATCACGACTATATTTCACATGCTACAGCCGAAGTTGACCCCAAGCGTGCGGATCTTCCATTTCCATGGTCACCACACCACGACACGCAGATGTCTGAGATATATGAGGCAGAACAGATATGTGCCACATGTCATAATGAGCTTAATCCATACGGTGTATGGGTTAAGGCAACAGAGCATGAATACGCGGAAAGTGTTTATCCCGACAGGGGCATACCCTGCCAGTCATGTCACATGCAACCAATGCAGGGTAAGCCGGCAAAGATGGGCCTTATAAGACCGCATAATACTGACCACTGGTGGGGTGGCGGATTTGCCGAGTTTGTGGAAGGTGCTGCCGGTGTATATTTTCAGAAGGAATTCAGTTCTGTTTCAAAAGGACAGGAAGTTGATTTTTCGATCATGGTAAAAGCGCTTGCCACAGGACATAATTTCCCAACCGGCTCTGTTGAGGAGCGCGATGTATGGCTGCATGTAAGCCTTAATAATCAGGAAGGTGAAGAGGTGCTTCATATACCTGTTCCTGCTGTGCCCGGCGACCCAAACGATAAGTATTTTATTACAAGCAATGAAAAGGTGGCCTACCCTTCCCACTCAACTATTTCCGAGCCTATTGCCAGAGATGGTTTACCCGAGGGTGACAGGATATATCATGCGTCTTTCTTTGACTCTGAAGGTGAATTCACCTATGCGCAATGGCTGACTGTAAAGGTTATTGATAACCGCCTGGAACCACTTGAAGAAAGGATTGAAAATTATTCGTTTATAATACCTGAAAATATCCCCGCAGGAGAATATACCCTTACCGCAGTACTAAACTACCGTCGTATGCCCGATCCTTTTGCTGACTACCTTGGCGTGGAACGCAGACCGGTAATGGAAGTATCAAGAGACCTGAGGGTACTGAATATTGAATAATGTCTTTATATCATCTCAGATCATAGCGGTCAAGGTTCATTACTTTAGTCCAGGCGGTAACGAAGTCTTTTATAAACTTTTCCTGTGAGTCTTCACTGCCATAAACTTCCGAAAGGGCACGAAGTTCTGAATTAGAGCCGAAGATCAGGTCCACACGTGTAGCTGTCCATTTTATTTTGCCGGTCACACGATCATGTCCTTCAAACAGCTCTTCTGAATCTGAAACAGCCTTCCAGGTTATCCCCAGGTCAAGCAGG
>DOZA01000300.1:6344-6650 GCA_003518245.1 Bacteroidales bacterium
GTTCAGGATTATTGACTTCCCAGTCTTTCTGTGGAGTAAGCCTGATACGGGCACCGTTTGCTCCACCACGCATATCTGAACCACGGAAAGTTGATGCAGAGGCCCAGGCTGTGGACACCAGTTGTGATACAGTCAATCCTGAATCAAGTATTTTATCTTTCAACCCGGATACATCCTTTTCCGTTGAAGGTGGGCCCAGTCCCGATCCGCCTGAGCGGATCGGGGATGCTCGAAACGTCTTAGCGTTTCGGCACTGGGCTCCCTTCGACTCGTTTCACTCGCTCAGGATAAACTTCTCACCCCTCC
>DOZA01000240.1 GCA_003518245.1 Bacteroidales bacterium
TTGCGATTTCAATCACAACTAATCTGTTTCTTATGAAAAATATTATGAAACTCCTTTTCATATCCCTCCCATTATTATTTACAGGGATTATAATGCCTGGACAGGGTAAATATCACAATGCTGATGAGTTGAACAGAACCCTGAACAGATTAAGTAATCAATATCCGGAAATAAGCACTTTAAAAGTCATAGGTAAGACTTTTTCAGGACAGGATATTATTGCTATATCAATAGGCACAGTGAATATAGACGATAAGCCGGGTATTGCAATTATCGGGGGTATAGATGGCCAATATCTCTTAAGCAGGGAAATTGCACTTGGAATAGCTGAGAAGCTGCTTGATAATTCAAACAATGATGAAATAAAGAGCTTATTGGATGAGCTCAGTTTCTATATTATCCCGGATGCAAGCCCGGATGCAAGTGCTGCTTTTTTTGAAGATCCTTTGCGGGAAAGGCTTGTTAATGGTAATCCGACAGATAATGATCGTGATTTCAGGATTGATGAAGATCCGTGTGAAGACCTCAATGGTGATGGTTATATTACTGTTATGAGAATCAAAGATCCCACCGGTGATTATATTAAGGATCCAAAGGATAACCGTCTTATGAGAAAAGCTGAAACAGGGAAAGGGGAAACAGGAAAATGGTTTGTATATAGTGAAGGTACAGATAATGATAAAGATGGGAAATATAATGAAGATGGCAAGGGAGGAGTAAATTTCAATAATAATTTCAGTTTCGAATACGAGGAATTTGGTAAAAATGCCGGTATTAATGCTGTTTCGGAAAAAGAGACAAGAGCAGTAGCTGATTTCCTGTATGATCATTATAATATTTTTGCAGTTTTTTCTTTCGGGCCACAGGATAACCTGGGTCAGCCATTCAAAGCAGGAAGGCAAACACAGCAAGAGGGACGAAGAAGTTCGCGCCTTATAAAATCTATCTTGCCTGAAGATGGAGTATTGAATAAACTGCTTTCAGAAAAATATATTGAAACAACAGCATACAAAGGATCTCCTGGCTTTACAAGGGAACCGGGAAATTTTATGGAATGGGCTTATTTTCATTATGGCAGGTATAGCTATTCAACACCGGGCTGGTGGATCAAAACAGACAAGGGACTATCAAAAGAATCATCATTCCTGAAATATGCTGCCGACAGTATAAATGAAACAGTTTTTATCGGGTGGCAGCAGGTGGACCACCCGGATTTCCCAGGCAAAGTAGTTGAAGTAGGGGGAATCAAACCTTTTGTTATGTATAATCCGCCGGAGGAGATGCTGGATGACATAATAACAAAAAATTATAATTTCCTTATTGAAGCAGCCTGTCTGCACCCGCAGGTTGAATTGCTTGACCTTAAAACTGAAAAGTTGGAAAAAAACCTGTACAGGGTAAGTGTAACCCTTCATAACAGTGGTATTTTTTCAACAATGAGTCAGCATGGAGAAAGAAACAAATGGATGAGGAAAATGAAGGTTGAGATAAGTTCATCCTCAGATTTTGAAATCCTGAGCGGTAAAAGAATTGAAATAACTGACAGGCTAAAAGGAGATGAATCACGCAAATACAGCTGGCTTATAATAGGGAAAGGTGATTTTTCAATTTCAGCTGGAGCAGTTAATTGCGGGATTGATAAAATAACATTCTCTCTCAGGTAATAACAGAAAAAAATAAAGCCATGTATAAATTACATAAACCAATAATAATAATATTTTCAATGCTTATAAGCCTTGCTGCAATGGGGCAGGACGATATCAGGTTCTTCAAAGCTGCCGGCACACCCGTTAATCCAAAGGTTAAAGCAACGTGGAACAAGTATTATACTTATGCTGGTATAGAAAACCTTTGTAAGAACCTGGAAAAAGCATACCCCCACCTGGTAAAAGCCGGATCAGCTGGTAAATCATATGAAGGGAGGGATATACTTACCCTTACTGTAACAAATCATGATAACCAGGAACCATCACATAAACCGGGATATTATATTGACGGGAATATTCATTCGAATGAGATTCAGGGAACGGAGATGGCATTATATGCAGCCTGGTACATGGCAGAGATGTATAATGAAAATGAATTCATAAGGGAATTGCTTGATGATAAAGTCTTTTATATTATTCCTACAATAAACCCGGATGCACGTGAGAACTTCATGCATGAAGCCAATACTGGCAGTTCACCACGATCAGGAATGGCGCCAAGGGATGATGATCGTGATGGCCTGGTTGATGAAGATGGCTTCGATGATATTAATAATGATGGAGTAATATCAATGATGCGTCGAAGGGATCCTTTCGGGCAATATAAGGATGACCCGTCTGACCACAGGCAGATGATCAGGGTTCAGGATGGAGAAAAAGGTGAATACGAGATGCTGGGTTATGAAGGTATTGATAATGATGGTGTGCTTACAAAATGGGCAGGGAAGTCAATAGTTGGCGAATTAAAGAAAAAGTATAAAGTTCCTGTTTTCCTAGAAAATGACTCAGCCATAGCAGGGC
>DOZA01000291.1 GCA_003518245.1 Bacteroidales bacterium
ACCAACTGAGCTATTCCCGCAAATTGAATGCAAAAGTAATACTTTTTTATATTATCCAAAAATATAGTATTAAAAGCATGCACTAAATATTTCATATCCGGTACCCGGCACCTTTTTTCTGTCTGACATATCTTGTTTAATAAGTACTAAATAGTAATTTAGAGCTTATAAATTTGCATATACATGGCTGACACAAAAAAGAAAGGATTTGGTACCGCTCCGGTATTCTTCACCGCAATATCCACTATACTTGGTGCAATATTATTCCTGAGATTTGGCTATGCCGTGGGCACCCTGGGATTTTGGGGGGTAATACTTCTTATTATACTCGGTCATATGGTAACTATTCCAACGGCGCTTGCAATATCGGAGATAGCTACTAACAAGAGGGTTGAAGGTGGTGGCGAATATTTTATCATAAGCAGGTCTTTTGGCCTTAATATAGGAGCTACAATAGGCATTGCCCTGTTCCTTTCCCAAGCAATAAGCGTAGCTTTCTATGTTATTGCCTTTACCGAATCATTTGAATTCTTTTTTAACTTCATTAAGGAAAAATTCAATTTCACATTACCCAGGCAGGTAATATCCATACCTGCCATGACAGCACTGGCAATACTTATACTCAAAAAAGGGGCTAATTTGGGAGTCAAGGCATTATATGTCGTAGTAGCTATACTGGCTATCTCACTGGTGCTGTTCTTCCTGGGTTCAACTCAGTACTCTGCTGAATCTGATTTTTCACTTGGATCAGCAGTATTCAGAAACAAGGAAAGTTTTTTCATTGTCTTTGCAATAATATTTCCTGCTTTTACCGGTATGACTGCCGGTGTGGGATTATCAGGTGACCTCAGAAAACCATCAAGATCCATTCCCCTGGGAACCACCATTGCCACCTTCAGCGGTATGATAATATATTTCTTTATTGTATTCAAACTTGCCAGATCTGCAAGTATTGATGACCTGGTAAATAGCCAGCTTGTGATGGGTAAGATAGCTATCGGAGGTTCTGTTATTATTCCCCTCGGCCTGGCAGCATCAACTATATCTTCGGCCCTGGGATCAGTAATGGTAGCACCCAGGACTCTGCAGGCCCTCGCTGCCGACCAGTCCTTCCCTTCATCGAAGCTGAACTGGTGGCTCTCAAGAAGCCGTAAATCAGACCAGGAACCCATTAATGCCTCCGTTATTACCGTGATTATTGCAATGATCTTTGTTGCCCTTGGTAATGTGAATGCTGTCGCTGGTATAATATCGATGTTTTTCATGGTGACTTACGGAACATTATGCCTGATATCTTTTCTAAACCACTTCGGTGCCAGCCCCTCATACAGACCATCATTCAAATCGAGATGGTATCTGTCGCTGCCCGGATTTATTATATCAGCCTGGGTAATGTTCAAAATTAATGCAAGCTATGCGCTGGTTGCCATTATTGTTATGTTACTGCTGTATGCATATATTAACTATTATCACAAGGACAGGCAGGGACTGGAATCAATTTTTGCCAATGCTATTTTCCAGCTTAACAGGAACCTGCAGGTTTACCTCCAGAAAAGTGCCGGGAAAAAAACGCAGCAGGAATGGAGACCCAGTGCTATATGTATATCAAAGAACTCTTTTGAAAGGGATACTGCTTTCAGACTGCTGAACTGGATCTCTTTTAAATATGGTTTCGGTACATACCTCCACAGGATTGAAGGATATTACTCCAAAAAGACAAATGCAGATGCACAGGAAATATTAAAAGACCTGGTGAACAAGTTTGAGAATATTGAGAATCATGTATATATCGATACTATCATTTCACCTTCCTATACCTCGGCTATAGCCCAGGCAATACAGGTTCCAGGTATTTCAGGGATGGAGAATAATATGGTAATCTTCGAGTACAGCAAGGATAAGCCTGAAGAATTACATGAAATAATGGATAATCATGCACTTGTTAATGCTGGTAATTTTGATGTTTGTATTCTGGCAAGCTCACAGAGAGATTTTAAATTCAAAAAGGGTATACATTTATGGGTCAAATCGACTGATGAGTATAATGCAAATTTAATGATCCTTCTGAGCTTTATTATCTCGGGCCATCCCGACTGGAAGAAGACTCACATCAAAATATTTGATATCTGTAAACCTGAGCAGTATAATGAGATGCTTGAGAACAATAAGAAGCTTATTAAGGAAGGCAGGCTTCCCATCACCGAAAAAAACATAGAGATAATCATTGAAGAACCTGATGTCAATCCAAAAGATCTGATCATTGAAAGATCAAAGGATGCCGCTCTTACCTTAATAGGTTTCCGGGGGGAATCACTAAGACATGATGAAGAGCTGCTATCAGGGTATGATGAACTTGGCACTATCCTTTTTGTGAACTCACATAATCAGAAGACGATAGAATAGGGCTGTTTAATTGTTAAATTGTTGAACCGGGATTTTTTGTCTTATCCTTAAGAATTACTTGCGGAGTAGTTTCTGGATATTATACAGTTTATTGAGTGCCTCCACAGGTGTGAGGTTATTGACATCGAGGTCAATCAGTTCATCCCTTATCTGTTTAAGTACCGGGTCATCGAGCTGGTAAAAGCTCAGTTGCAGTCCTTCGCGTTTTGAAGCAAGGTCACCCACAGGTTTGGCTATGCCGCTTCCCCTGCTTCCTTCTTCCATCTGTTTAAGCACATCATCTGCCCTTTTCACAACACTAAGGGGCATACCAGCCATACGCGCCACATGTATACCGAAGCTATGCTCGCTCCCTCCCCTTTTCAGCTTCCTCAGGAAGATAACCTTATCATCCAGTTCCTTAATTGAAACATTATAATTTTTCACCCTGCTGAACGAGTTTTCCATTTCATTCAGTTCGTGGTAGTGAGTGGCAAACAGTGTTTTTGCCCTTGCACGCTGTTCATGAATATATTCCACCATTGCCCATGCAATAGATATCCCATCATAGGTTGATGTTCCCCTTCCTATTTCGTCAAGCAGTATTAGGCTACGGTCAGACAGGTTATTCAGTATACTGGCGGCTTCATTCATTTCCACCATGAATGTTGATTCTCCCAGGCTGATATTATCTGATGCTCCAACCCTGGTAAATATCTTATCAACTATTCCTATGCTGGCAGAAGAAGCAGGCACAAAAGACCCTGCCTGTGCAAGCAGGACGATCAATGCTGTCTGCCTGAGCAGTGCTGATTTACCCGACATGTTAGGACCTGTTAGTATAATGATCTGCTGTTCTTTATTGTCAAGATAAACATCATTGGGTATATATGCCTCATCGGCAGGCAGCTGTTGCTCAATAACCGGGTGGCGTCCATCCTTGATATCAATTATGAATGAATCATTTATTTCAGGCCTGACATAATTATTATCGACTGATACAAGCGCGAAAGAAAGCAGGCAATCAAGCTCGGCAATCATTGCTGCGTTTAATTGTATATCACTGATAAAACCTGTCAGAAAAGATACCAGCTTATTATAAAGAGCCTGTTCAAGATCAAGTATTTTTTCTTCAGCCCCCAGTATCTTGTTCTCATATTCTTTCAGTTCTTCGGTTATATATCTTTCAGCACTCACAAGTGTTTGCTTTCTTATCCATTCGTCCGGGACCCTTGATTTATGTGTATTTCTTACTTCTAT
>DOZA01000227.1:0-274 GCA_003518245.1 Bacteroidales bacterium
CATTCAAATCCGTCTTCATCTTTAATCGTAGCAAAACTTTTCTCCTCTTCAAGAACTACTTTCATTTGCCTGTCAAAAAGGAGAAATTTCTTCATGGTCTTACCAATATCAAAAACAAGTATTACTTTTTCAGGCATGGCAAATAAGCGTATTTTGGCATTAGTTTATTTTGCTGATATTGCACGGCGGTAGTTTTCCACTTCCCAGTTATCTATAAATTCTATCTGTTCCTTACTGAGAAATTCCGGTCCTCCGAAATTACGGGATAAAAAAG
>DOZA01000227.1:288-4794 GCA_003518245.1 Bacteroidales bacterium
TATCCATTGAGATATTTGCAGATTCTGGAGATTCGGCAATAGAAATCAGTCCTGTCCCTTTTATTGCCAGAATCTTAGGCAACCAGGAGTGTTTCCTTTGAAAATCAGTTATTTTTTTAATGACATCTTCAATATCGTTTTTAAGATACAGGTATTTTGATTTGCAGTATACAATATTATCAGGTGTAAATGGTTTGCTGACATTAATGAATGAGTTTGCATCCTCTACAAAACTCTGTATAAGCAAGTTATTCCTGAACACCAGAGACATGTTTTTCCCGGATATGAACTTCATGAGGGCAGATACCAATTTCTCTGAGTCCGGGTCAGCTGTCAGAAAGGTTGTCGAAGGAATGTCGTATACAAATCCTGAACTGATCTTATCGACGATGTTATCGGTTATCATTGATATTTCCCGGAAATCATTTCCGCAGACTATCAAACCATGGTTTTGCAAAAAGATCACAGAAGGCTCTTTTCCGAATATACTTTTGTAGTTATTCAATTCCTTTTCAGTCTTCTTGAACAGTGTATAACCGGGATCGATATACTCTATAAATAAAATTTCATTACCGAATAATTCTAAGGACTTTCCCCTGGCTCTTTTAGAGCAAAGCATAGCATTGACCACAGTAGGATGTGTATGTACAACATAAGGAAAATTGAAAAGATTATGCAATGATGTTTCAACTGAAGGGCGTTTATGGTCTTTTATCCTTGCATCTTCCAGATCCTTTTTTACCTCCGCTTCCCTTTTGACCGGATCATTACTGTATCTTGCATAGGATATTCTATTCAGTAAATCACGAGACATACAAACAAAGCCTTTTTCATCAATACCGGCAAGGGGAATCCCGCTTGCTTTCACCCATATTTTATTATCACTTTTGTATGAAGTGTTACCTCCTCCGGCTATAACAAATTCTTTGTTATTACCATAGAAATGTGATATCCTGACCAGTTCTCTAAGTCCGTTCATTTCCCGATCCATGATCTTAGATAGATAGATAGTTTATCCTCTTTTTGAAAGTACTTCCTGTTCATATGATTGTATCTCTTCTATATAATCTTCGCCGACAGGTATTCCGGATACAAGGCAGTAATAATCCCATACAGCTCCAAAAGGCTTTGTTTTCATTAATTCGAGCATTGCCAGGCGTTCAAAGTAATTACCATTTTCTTCATATTCTTTCAGAATCTTTCCTGGTTCAAGCAATGCTATCATGAAAGCCTGTTGAGCTGCTCTTGTTCCGGTAACATAGGCGCCGATCCTGTTAATACTTGCATCAAAGAAATCGAGTCCTATATTAACTCTGTCCAGAGCAGCTGACCTGACAATCTCCTGTGCGATAAGCATTATTTCGTCATTCAGTGTTACTACATGGTCACTATCCCATCTTACTCCCCTTGTAACATGAAGCATCAGTTCATCAAGAAATAGCAGACAGGAAGATATCTTATCACCAATTTGTTCAGTCGGGTGATAATGTCCATTGTCAAGGCATATCAGTTTATTGTTTCTGATGGCATATGAAAGATAGAAATCATAGGAACCCACAACCATTGATTCTGAACCTATTCCAAAGAGTTTGCTTTCAAGAGAGTCCTTCAGGTGATCAAGAGGGTATTCAACAGAGAATATCTCATCCAGTGATTCTTTCAGAATTGCTCTGTGGGTATAGCGGTCGACAGGAGTATCCTTTGATCCGTCAGGTATCCAGAGGTTGTGAATACAGGGATTGTTCAGTTGTTTTCCCATTTCAGCTCCGATTTCCCTGCATCTTTTTACATGCTCTATCCAGAATTTTCTGTTAGTCTCATTTTTTGACGATAGGGTAAAACCGTCGTCTGCTTTGGGATGAGAAAAACAGGTACAGTTAAAGTCCATTCCGATACCGGCATTCTTGGCCCAGTTGATCCATTCCTGGAAATGCTTTGTCTCTATTTTATCCCTGTCGATAAACTCCCCGCCAAAATCTCCATAGATTGCGTGAAGATTCAGCTTTTGTTTCCCGGGAAGTAGCGACATTACCTTTTCGAGGTCACTTCTCATTTCTTCAGCAGTTCTCGCTTTGCCCGGGTAATTACCTGTAACCTGTATGCCCCCTCCACCGAGTTCTGCATCAGGTGTTTCAAAACCTCCTACATCGTCAGCCTGCCAGCAATGGAGGCTGATTATTATTTTATCCATCAGTTTAATTACATTATCAGTATCCACTCCAAGCCCGGCATACTGTTCTTTTGCCAGGACATATGATTGTTCGATGAGATCATGATTTACCATTTTTAGTCTTGTTATTATTGATTACGTGTTTATTTATCTTAGTCTTATTGCAAATTAACAACAAATGTCGAAAGTATTAATACCAGGATACCAATTATCAATGCAATCATTGTTTTTATTCCGGTTTCTTTCCATTCTTTCAGGATTATTCCCCAAATATTACTGAAAGAGATATTGAGGGCCATCAGTATACTCCATGCAAAAACAGCAATACCCGCCGGGAGCTGGCTTTTACCCATTCCGTAAAAGTGAAATTGCAGAAACCAGAGGAATCCTGCCAGGAAAGTAAAAAAGATGTTATTAAGAAATATTTTACCATTAACTGAATAATAGTCTTTATATGATTTATTCTTTATGTTTAAGTATATACAGTAAACAAAATTAGTTAAGAAACCACCGGTAAGTATAAATATCAGTGTAGCATTGCTTTGAAATAGTGGATTTGCTCCGTATTCAAGAGCGATCTTATCAATGGGTTTACCCACTTCAAAGCCATAACTGAAAGCAGCGCTCATAATACCGGCAAGAACCGAGATCAGGAGCCCTTTTTTCAATGCAAATTCCTTTATTGCAGCTTTTCTTTCCTCCTCAGTTAATTTCTTATTCTTCAAAGTCCCGGCGTAGCCTATTATGGCTATTCCACCAATGCATACTGCTACCCCGGTCATCATCAGTATACCGGCCCTGGAACTAAAAAGATTTTCTCCAGCTACAATAGGTGGGATAAGTGTGCCGAAGGCAGCAAAGAATCCGAGTGCTATACTCTGGCCCATTGCTACTCCAAGGTATCTTATGCTCAAGCCGAACGTTAATCCTCCAACACCCCATAGTGATCCGAAGAGAACGGCCAGCCATTTTGCTGAAGGCGGTGAATGAGAAAAGATCTCCGATATTGAGCCTTGTGGAAGGGCAAATAGAGCGAATAGCCAGGGAGCGATTATCCAGGCTGCTATTCCCTGTGTAAGCCAGTATGATTCCCATGCCCATACTTTAACCTTTTTAAGAGGGACATAAAAACTGGCCGCTCCTACACTACCGATTGCAATCATTCCAATTGCAGCAATTGAATTCATAATATTCCGTTATTTTATATAATTATAATTGGTAAGGATTTCTCATCTTTCTGACAAATAGTTTGTTAGCTTCCGGATCATCAATAGTCTCTCCTTTAGACGGATCCCAGCTTACCTTCCTGTTCATTCTGATAGCTATATCACCCATATGACTGATAGTATCTGACATGATCGCATCCTCCAGCGGGCATAATTCTTCACGCCTTCCTGTTATAACATCAAGAAACTCTTGCCCCATAGTATTACTATTTGTTGACGCATCCTTTAATCTTTTGTCTATCTCCGGGATACTGGATTGTGATGAAGAACGGCTCAGTGATATCCATCCTTTAGCACCGTAGAAAGTGGTTCCGTTATCTTCTTTCTCTATTCTGTGGTCTAGCACTTCCTCTTTTGCTGTTTCGGTATTTGTGAAATGGACCTTAAGTCCGTTCTCATATTCATAGTTCAGGTCCCATGTTATAATATTGTTATAAAGACCACCTGACGGCCAGAAACTGCCAGTGCCTTCACAGCTGTAAGTACCTGACAGTTCATCTTTCAGTCCCCAGACCATAATATCAAGCGGATGTGCTCCCCAGCCAGCAAGGAAGCCAATGCTGTAATCATATGTAAACCATGATCCAACATTGGTTACACGTCCGGGGCAATAGGGTGCCTGAGGGGCAGGGCCCAGCCACTTTTCATAATCAAATCCTTCTGGTACCGGGACTTCTTTACATACTGGTGATTCAACCGGATTTTTACCGGGAGCCCATACTTCTACACGTTCTATTTCACCAATTTTGCCCTGTTGTATCATATCGATACCAATCTGCATATGCTGTGATGCTCTCTGCTGAGTACCATAATGGAACATTACATCATTATCATTCACTGCTTTTTTGAGCTTCAGGTAATTTGGGTAGCTCAGGCCCAATGGTTTTGCCAGCATAATGTGTTTGCCTGCTTCTGCTGCCCTGGTAGCTGCCAGTACATGCCAGTGATCAGTGGTCACTATGTTAACAGCATCAATATCGGTGCGTTCAAGTACCTCTTCGTAATGATGGTAAGCTTTGCATTCGGGAGCCTGCATATCATTATCCTTATAGTAGCGGTTCACATATTCTGCACCTTTAACGCGCCTTTCCCTGAAAAGATCGCAGGCTG
>DOZA01000380.1 GCA_003518245.1 Bacteroidales bacterium
CAGCTCATGTTGAGTTTCATGCCAAGATAGTGGCACAGAAATTTATACAGCGTGAACTTATTCGTGTAACGTCGGAGATACAGGGGCGGGCATTTGATGATTCAAACGATATTAACGAACTTCTTGACTATTCCGAAAATGAACTTTTCCAGATAGCCGAAGGTAATATAAAAAGAGAAGTATCACCCCTGAATATTGTTCTGAAAGAAGCCATACATGAAATAGAAGAGGCTAGTAAGCGGGAAGATGCCCTGGTAGGTGTGCCGTCAGGATTTACCAAGCTGGACCGCCTGACATCAGGCTGGCAAAAGTCTGACCTGATTATAGTAGCTGCCAGACCATCAATGGGTAAAACGGCACTTGCATTAACCATGGCAAGAAATATGTCGGTCGTCCATAAAAAATCGGTGGCTGTCTTTTCCATGGAAATGTCGGCCGTACAGCTGGTTAACCGCCTTATTGTGGCTGAGACGGAATTACCTTCAAACAGGATAAAGAATGGAAGGCTAAAAGAAGATGAGTGGAAACAGCTGGAAACCAAAATAAAAACACTGGAAGATGCAAGTATTTATATTGATGATACACCTGCCATTTCAGTTTTTGAACTGAGGGCTAAATGCAGGCGCCTGTCGGCTCAGCATAAACTGGATATAGCAATAGTAGACTATCTTCAACTGATGTCAGGCCCCAGGGAAGCAGGAAGTCGTGAACAGGAAGTGTCAAGCATTTCAAGGTCACTGAAGAGTATTTCAAAAGAGCTGAATGTACCCATCATCGCTCTCAGCCAGCTCAATCGTTCAGTGGAAGTGAGGGGTGGTAATAAAAGACCTCAATTATCTGACCTGAGAGAATCAGGGGCTATAGAGCAGGATGCCGATATGGTACTATTTATTCACAGGCCTGAAAAATATGGATTCACAACACTGGATAATGAAATGCCATCAAAAGGGATAGCCGAAATTATACTGGCAAAAAACAGGAATGGTCCTGTTGATGATATACTGCTTCGGTTCAGGGAGGAAAGAGCCCAATTCGTTGATATTGACAACCTTGATTATGATGCTATAGGGTCTCAGAACGTTACAGACTCTATTACCGTCAGTTCCAAAATGAATAATGATAAAACATCTAAAAGGGATAGCCTGAACAGGGAGAATGGATCAGACGATGATATCCCGATATAAGATTAGTAATCAAATGCCCTAAACAAATGCTTGAAAATAGTATTTTCTTTTTTGCAGGACTGGTAGCAGGAATCTTATTGATGTTTATAATACAGGTAATAAGAAAGAAGGCTGCCCGTTTATCCGAGGGTATGCATATCAATGAGCTAAGATCTGCTATATCTGATTATAAAACCGGGCTATCAGAAAAGGAGGTGGAAATAAGAAGACTTACAGCCATGGTAGCTGCCAGGGATGCTAATATTGAGTCCCTGGGAGAAAGACTTGAAGACCAGAAAAAAGAGCTTGAGGAAATGCAGGAAAGGATGAAAAAGGAATTCAGGCTGCTGGCAGATGAAATACTGGAGGAAAAAAGTCAAAGATTCACAAAAGAGAATACGCAACAACTTGATAATATACTGAAACCTTTTAATGAGAATTTGAAAGATTTCAGGGAAAAAGTAGAAAAGACGAGACTTGAAAGTGGTAAAGACCGGGCCTCATTGATGACAAAAATTGCTGAACTGGAAAAATTAAATGTTAAGATAAGTGACGAGGCTAATGCACTGACAAGGGCTCTTAAAGGAGATTCAAAAGCAAGAGGTAACTGGGGGGAGATGATACTTGAAAGTATTCTGGAAAAATCAGGTCTGGTAAAAGACAGGGAGTTCTTTGTACAGGAATCGTATACTACTGATGAAGGAGGTAGATTGCAACCGGATATCATAGTTAAATATCCGGGTGACCGTAGTATAATAATTGATTCTAAGGTTTCGCTTATTGGTTATGAACAGTATGTCAATGCAGAATCAGATACTAAGAAGGAACAGGGATTGAAAGCTCATCTCCAGTCGGTTAGAACGCACCTCAATAAGTTGGCAGCCAAAGATTACCAGGATGAGTATAAACTTAAGACTGTCGACTTTGTTATGATGTTTATGCCTGTTGAACCTGCATATTTTCTTGCCCTGCAGTCGGACAGCAGGCTGTGGTCCGATTCGTATGATAAAAGGGTATTGCTTATTAGCCCAACAAATCTCATTGCAGCACTCAAGATGATAGAAAGCATCTGGAAACAGGAATACCAGAGCAGGAATGTCCTTGAGATAGCACGCCAGGGGGGAGCCCTGTATGATGATTTTGTGCTCCTGCTTGAAAGACTTGAAAAACTGGGGAAGAAACTTAATGAAACCAGGAAACAATATGATGAAACTGTAATGAAACTTACAGGTAGAGGGAACCTTATAAACAGGGTTGGGCAGCTCAGGGAGCTGGGCATAAAAGCTAAAAAACAAATGCCTGATACCTACAAGGACGATGAAATTGGTGAAAGAAAAGAAAGTATTACTTAAGAATGAAGGTGACTTTTATTCCTGTCGTTTTGTAACTGAGATCCTCAAAACCAACAAAAACGCCTATCCTGCCTAACAGGAAAATCTCACTGAGGCTATAGCCCAGCTCATAATAATTACCTGTATGAGGGGTGTAGAGATAGGCCAGGCTTATATTTTCTCTCATCAGGCTGTTGCTAAGAAAAGGGAGGAGCTTGATAAGAAGATATGGTGTGGTATATCTTGCATGTGCTTCAATATAATATTCGGGAGTGGCAAGTGAGTAATAGTCAGGAAGCATGAAGGCATCTACATGGTTGCGGATAAGTACAGGCAGTGTTTGTGTATTGAAATGATTGAAGTCCTGGAATTGAAGTTTGTCATTATTCAGAAATCCACCTATTCTTAATCTCCATAAATATTCACCGAAAGCACCAACAGGCGTGGTCTGGTTAGCTTCAAACTGTATATGATCAAAATGATGTGATTGTCTATCCGGAGTAATATTTATACCATGATCATAATATATCTTGTATGTGATATACCCGGAGCCTGCTATAGATTTCCTCCCGTTATTAACCCTGTATCTCTGCCTTGGTATATAGGATAATACAGTTGAGAACTGATGATGGACGTGATTTGTAATGAGATAATCGGCTTCTGTGTCACCTCCTGCCCCCAGGTATTCATTAAGAGGTATATTATCCTGATAATCCTCATCCGTTCTGAAAAGAGAGAAATTGGTATTATTATTCAGCATTCTTCTGTCATCGAAAGCATACTTCAGTTCGATATAAAAGCCGTTAAAATATTCCCTGCGCTGACTAACTCTAAGGTACCTGCTATCATAAAGCCTCATATAATTATCCTTGAGCAACAGTGATGTTGTCATATTAATAAAAGGATTTATACCGGCCGAATTGGTATAATCACGACTGCCCATACCCATCCAGAATAATACTCTCGCCATATGCATATGGTCATAAGTAATATTCCCGCTGATCTGCCAGTCAATACTTTGCTTTGCAAAATCCCAGCCAATGACAGGATTTAATGAAAGAGTCGTTCCTGAATTCCATTTGTTATAGTAAGAAAAATCTATACCATATTTAAACCCATCTACACTGTTAAAACTGAAATGTTCGGGAGCAATAAGGCCTCCCATTGAAAAATGGCTGTTTTTACCCCGCCATGTTTTACCAAAGAAAACACTATTCATTGTTCTGAGGAAATTACCTTTACTCTTAATGTTACCGCCGGTTATTACTGCAGTGTCATTATTATTAAAAGATGATTCTCTAAGTCTGGTTTTAACCTTTAAGCTGTCACTTATTTTAACACTTTTTCTTTCTTCTTCAGAGAGTGGTATTGGCCTTATTTCGGTCCAGTATTCACTGCTTTTTTTACTCGCATCTTCTTCAATTTCAAAACTCGTCGTTTTTTTAATCTCAAGATCATCATACCCTGGATCCGATTCTTCTGTTTCCTTTTCCATCAGCCTTGTCAGTCTGGACATGTCCCTGTTGCTGAGCTCATCTTTCTGGAGTATTTCCTCAATTTTTTGTTGATTCTTTGATACTTCCCTTTGCTTCTCAAGAATAACTTGTTCAGCGGTGGGATTAAGGGAAAGTACATCGGGATCAGGCAGATCTGTATTAGGCTCAACAATATCGTAGGTAACAGACGAGCTATAGGTACCATCGGCATCAACACCTACAATTGATATTTTTACATCAAAATTATGGCTTACAGGCATCCATATGTCATCCTGTACAGGAGTGTAAACCTGTTTTACATTTATTGAGCCAGCCATGTTTTTATTAGTTAGGTCAAGGCTGTGCAGGCACCAGAGATCTTCAATAATGTATAAAGTACCTTCAAATACCTGCTGACTTTTCCTTTTTGGTATAACCTTTATCTTATTAACAATAAAACTTCCCTGGGGAGTGGATCCTTCATAACTGAACCTGTAATGCGCCATTGCATTTGGAGATAAAGGACTTATGGCAATATCAGCAAGGACAGGTTCGTAAAAGCTGGCCCGTACCACATCCATGGGTGAGATATCCGTTTCCTGTGTTTCCGGGAAGGTGCTCTGTTGTGCAATAACAGTTTGACTGTATATATCAGGAGCATCATATTCAATCTTATTTATGGATTCAATAAGGTAACTATCCCCTTCTTTAATATTTATATCACTATTGCTGGCATTAATATTCCTTCGCATTATCCGAGGTATCTTATTCACTACCACACTTCCCTTTATATATACATTAGCTTCATAATGCCTGACCCTGTTAAGATGGTATGGTGCCAGCCCTATGGCTTTTCTCATTATTCCGTAGGCTGGATCTTCGCCTGTGGCCGTTACTCTGACTTCGGGTATCTGGTAATACTGGATGTTCAGCCTGATATCAATATTCTTATCCGTTTCTCCCATACTTATTGTCCTGATCTCAGGAGAAAATCCAAGGCTTTGAAAAAAGATAGTATAGTTTCCCGGTTTCAGTTTTATTTCATATTTGCCCTTAATATTAGCTGTAGTACCATGTTTCAGCTCATTAACATAAACCGTTGCATATTTTATCGGTTCGCCTTCGTTATTCGTTATTATTCCTTTTAAATGCTGTGCTTCTGAGCTTATGACAGATATAAGGAGAATATATATGGCAATAAGTAATTTCTTCATATGTGTTTTAATATACTGACGATTTAGAAGCAATAAATATACAAGATATACAGAAAAACACCTGTGTAATCACATAATATTCGTTATTATCTCAATCAATGATGTTGAACCTGGATCAAGGCCTGGCTATCTTTTTCGATGTTGCAGCGCTTACATGCTTTAAGCATATACACACCGGTTCAATGATTTTTGCTCACCGGCATACTCTATGTATCTTTTCCCGCAACTATTAAAACATACTCTCCCTTAGGTTGTGTTTCCTTCAGTCTCTCAGCAATATCAGCCAGGCTGCCACGTATATTCTCCTCGTATACCTTGGTTAGTTCCCTTGAAACTGAAGCTTTTCTTTCAGGTCCGAAAATATCAATAATCTGGTCGACAAGCTTAATTATTCTGTGAGGTGATTCATAAAACACAATTGTTCTTTCTTCATCCTCAAGGTTCCTTATTCTTTTCATTCTACCCTTTTTCTGTGGTAGAAATCCTTCGAAACAGAATCTATCGCAGGGCAGTCCTGAATTGACCAGCGCAGGGACAAAAGCTGTAGCCCCCGGCAAAGTCTCCACCTCTATATTTTTTTCAATGCATGTTCTTACAAGTAGGAATCCAGGATCTGATATGCCGGGAGTGCCTGCATCAGTAATAAGAGCAATATCCTTGCCCGATTCTATCTGTTTGCATATCCTTTCTGATTCAATATGCTCATTGAATTTATGATGGGAAACAACCGGCTTGCTGATTTCAAAATGCTTCAGGAGAGTTCTTGATTTACGGGTATCTTCAGCAAGTACCAGGTCTGCTTCTTTTAGTATTTCTATAGCCCTGATAGTTATATCCTTCAGGTTTCCTATAGGTGTAGGGATGATATACAATCTGCTCATCTTATCTGGCTGATAGTTTCCTTTCAACAAGTTCAAGAAGCTGGTGTGCAGGTTCAGAATCTGCCATCTCATTCAGTGTTTCATTGAGAATATCTGTTGCTTCTTCACGGCTGGTTGCATTGTTAAGGCTGGTGATAGTCTGCCTGAATGATTCTTCCTTTCCGTTAAATAGTTCTCTTATAAAATAGAACCTGTCATTAATACCTATGGCCTTACTAAGGTCGGTAACAGGCAGGGTGAGTGTTTTACCTTCCAGCTTCCTGCTATCACCGACTTTTTCATTTACCCGGCTTGAAAGATGTGTAAATTTGTCTGCTACTATTTTTTCAGCTTTCTGCTTCTTTATTTCATCTTCCGCAACATCATCTTCAAGCTCAAGTACATCATCAGCAGGACGTGATACCTGAACATCAATTTCTTTTTTTACTGTAGTATTTTTTTCCTCTTCTACAATATTATCAATATTTGATTCTGAAATAATTTCACCTATTATTTTTATCAAATCCTTGGCGCTTTTACATTTTGACTTTATTAGTTCAATCTGTAATACAGGATGTTCGGGCTTATATTTAAGCTCATCTATTAGCTCCTCTGCTTCTTTAAGATCCCTAAGAATAATATTAATAGCTGATTTCAGATCCATGAAATTGGTTTTATTTAAACTCATTTTTCTTTACCTTGCAAAGGTAATTAATATTTATCTTGTCAGAAATTATCAGGGCTTCATAAACATTTATGTTCAATGCATTTTCTTGAAAATTCTGTTGACCATGTAAATAAACGGGGATCAATAGAGGTTATTGCGGGATCGATGTTCTCAGGTAAGACAGAAGAACTGATCAGAAGGCTGAAAAGAGCCAAGATAGCAGGTTTGAAAGTCGAAATATTTAAGCCTGCCCTGGATAAAAGATATTCAGATACTCTTGTTGTGTCTCATGATGAACGATCAATAACCTCGACACCGGTGGAGAATGCTACAATGATATTACTGCTCTCAGCAGATGTGCAGGTAATCGGTATTGATGAGGCCCAGTTTTTTGATGACGGTATTGTTGATGTTTGTAACAAGTTGGCCGACAGGGGATTGAGAGTAATAGTAGCTGGTCTGGACATGGATTATAGCGGGAAACCTTTTGGTCCTATGCCTCATATCATGGCTGTGGCAGAATATGTTACCAAGGTGCATGCAATATGCGTTGAGTGTGGAAACCTGGCTAATTATTCCTTCCGGAAAGCAAAAAATAAGAACGTGGTTTTACTTGGCGAAAGGGATATATATAAACCCCTTTGCAGGGATTGTTATAATAAATTATCAGGATCAGAGGAGGGAAATTGAGAACAGATATCAGGACTATTGCTGAAATCACCGGATCTGTTTCTATTGGCGATCCGGCACTGGAGATCAATGAGATACTTATAGATTCAAGGAAAGTATACGAATTATCTGCAGGTACAATGTTTATTGCCCTGAAAAGTGAAAACAATGACGGGCACAGGTATATACCTGATATGTACAGGGCAGGAGTAAGGATATTCCTTGTTTCTGGCAAGTATTTCAAGGTGAGGGAAAACGAATACCCCGGTGCTGGTTTTATTATTACTGAAGATACCCTGGCAGCACTCCATAAAATTGCTGAATGGAAAAGGAATAACTACAAGGGGCTACTGATTTCCATTACCGGAAGCAATGGTAAAACAATAATTAAAGAATGGCTGTCTGATATACTCGGGAAACATGAAAACGTAATACGCAGCCCCAGAAGCTATAATTCACAGGTAGGTGTGCCCCTTTCACTCTGGAACCTGAGTAATGAATATAATACTGCAATAATAGAAGCTGGCATGTCAAAACCGGGAGAAATAGGTAAACTGGAAAAAATAATAAAGCCACACATTGGGATTTTTTCACACATAGGAGAGGCACACCAGGAAAATTTCACAAACATAGAGGAAAAAATTAATGAGAAACTGGGTCTCTTTATAAATTCTGAGGTAATAATTTACCCTGAAGATAAAGAAGAAATCCATGATATAATAATCAAGGATAAGCGGCTGCAGGGGAAGAAACTGTTCAGCTGGTCGGCATACAATAATAAAGCCGATATAAACATTATACCTGATTTGCAATCAGCTGGTAGTTCAAAATTGATTGTTAAAAGTAATAATAAAGAATTTTCATGTGAAATACCTTTCTCCGACAGGGCATCAGTAGATAATATTTCAACAGTCATTGCCACCCTTGTATTTCTGGATATGGATAGTAAAATGATAACAGAAGGTATTAAAGACCTTTATCCCGTAGCAATGAGAATGGAACAGAAAGAAGGTATAAATAATTGCCTGTTGCTCGAGGATTTCTATAATTCTGACCCAGGCTCATTGCGCATAGCTATTGAACACCTTAAGGGAATATCCGGTAAGGATATGACATTGATACTCTCTGATTTTATCCAGGGTAAAAGAAACAGGGAAGAACTATACAGAGAGGTGGCAGGGGATATTAAAAAGGCAGGTGTCAGGAGGCTGGTTGCTATAGGCAACGATTTGAAAAAATTCATGAGCCACTTCAAAATTGAAGATGCTGTTTTCTATAATGACACTGATGATTTTATCAAATCATTCTCAACTGATGAATTCAGGGATGAAGCAATCTTACTTAAGGGAGCAAGAATCTTTGAGTTCGAACGTATAGGACGACTCCTGGAACTGAAAACTCATCAGACACAGCTTGAAATAAATCTTAATTCGGTGATAGCAAACCTGAATACTTTCAGGTCATATCTTAACAAAAACACAGGCATAATGGCAATGGTAAAAGCCTTTGCCTATGGTGCCGGGCCAAAGGAAATCTCTGAATGGTTGGCATATAATGGTATTGATTACCTGGCTGTGGCTTATCCTGATGAAGGGATAAACCTGAGGAAAGAGGGAATAAGGAGCCGCATAATGGTTATGAGTCCTGATCCTTGCTCACTAAGGTCATTACTTGAATATGATCTTGAACCTGAGATATATAACCAGGAAATACTTGATGCTTTTATTAATGAAGTTAAACGATATGGATTAAATAACTATCCGATACATATAAAGATAGATACAGGAATGCATCGACTTGGTTTTATGGAAAAAGATATTGGTAAGATGACTGATATCCTGTCAGATTGTAAAACGATAAAGATAGCATCTGTTTTTTCCCACCTGGCCGCAGCTTATGATACCGGCATGGATGAATATACACATGTCCAGGCAGATATTTTTATCAGGATATGTAATTATATCCAGGATCATACAGGAGCAGTATTTATCAGGCACTTGCTTAACTCGGCGGGTATTATTAGGTTTCCACAGTACCAGTTCGATATGGTCAGACTGGGTATCGGACTGTACGGCATAATGGAAGTGAGTATGAAGGGGCTTAAGACCGGACCTGCTTTCTATACCCGTATTTCACAGGTAAAAACCCTAAAGGCAGGTGAGGGCCTGGGCTACGGGTTAAAAAGTAAAAGCGGAAAAAAAAGAACTATAGCAATACTCCCAGTTGGGTATGCCGATGGACTCAGAAGGACCATGGGGCAGGGCAAAGGCAGGGTGTTTTGCAAGGGTCATTACCTGCCTGTTATCGGTAATGTGTGTATGGACATGTGTATGATAGACATAACAGGGAAAAAACTCAGCCCGGGGGATAAGGTTGAGATATTTGGCGACAATATATCTATAAATGAAGTGGCAGGTATATGTGATACCATTCCTTATGAAATACTAACAGGAATACCTGCAAGGGTAAAAAGAATCTTCCTGTTCGAATGATCAGCCCAGTGTACTTATCCTGCTTAACTTGGGGGGATCAAGTATCTTTATTTTTCTCCCGTCAATCGATATGACATTTTCAGAAGCAAATGTCGAAAGTGTCCTTATTGCATTGGATGTTGTCATATTCGATAGATTGGCAATGTCTTCCCTTGAAAGATATGCCCTTATGGTTTTACCATCTTTTTCATAACCATAAGTATCTTTTAATACTATCAGCGATTCAGCAAGCCTCCCCCTTATATGTTTTTGCGTCAGTGAAACTGTCCGGCTATTTGAAAAGCCGAGCTCCAGGGATAACATCTTGATTATCTTAATTGATAAATCGGGACTGTTCTTAACAAGGTTGAAAAATGCATCTTTTTCAATAATACATATTGTGGAATCTTCAATAGCAATGGCTGAGGCTGAATACGACGCAACTGCAAACATTGCCCTGAAACCCAGCAGGTTAGCCGGCCTTACCATCCTCAGTATTTGCTCACGGCCACCTACACCTTCTTTGAATATCTTTACTTTTCCACTGGCAAGGCTTATCAGCCCCGGTGGTTTTTCTCCTTCCTTAAATATGATTTCTCCTTTGCGATAATGTGCGTAAGAATGATTTCTTACCAGTATATCTCTCTCGGAAACTTTCAGATTTCTGAAAATCGATCCAGGGTCTTCAATGCAACTCTGGATGTAATGGTTTTTGTATAATGTTGTTTTCATTTAAGCTTATGTTACAGAACATATACAAAAATAATAAAAGATGCTTACAAATGCTAAATTAACATTTTTTAACACATTCATTAACAGGGCGTTGTAAAGCTCACGATTACAGATTATTACTTTGTATGTTTTAGAACATGCCTGGTAGGTAAACCTGTATCAATATAACATTTTTTTAAAGAAATGGCTTAAGCAGATTTATTCTAAATAAATTTTAGTATATGCCTACGAGCGGCATTCTCCTTCCAATGCCGAAAGCTTTACTCGAGATTCTGAGGATGGGAGGTGCCTGGAAACGTTTATATTCATTCCTGTTTACCAGATCGGTTATACTCTTTACCAGTTCAGGGCTTAATGATCTGCCTGTAATATCAGACACAGGTTTTTGCAATTCGATATATTGATAGAGTATTGAGTCCAGTATTTCATAATCGGGCAGGGAATCGGAATCTTTCTGTCCGGGACGCAGTTCAGCCGATGGTGGTTTATTTATGATATTAGCGGGTATAACAGTATTATCATTGTTTATATAATCGGCAAGCTGGTAAATATCGGTTTTATATACATCACCGAGTACAGAAATACTTCCTGCCATATCTCCGTAGAGGGTGCTGTAACCTACAGCAGTTTCACTCTTATTGGAAGTATTAAGCAGGATATTTTCAAACTTGTTTGAGACAGCCATCAGCATAATACTCCGTAATCTGGCCTGAATATTTTCTTCTGTAACATCTGCAGGCAGATCTTTCATAATATCCGATAGTGATTCTTCTATTGCGCTATATGCTTTCTCAATGTTGATAATATCATATTGAACTTCCAGGTTATTGCATAGGGAGACAGCATCATCAACTGAATGCTTACTTGAATACATTGAAGGTAATAACAGTGCTCTCACTTTTGATGGACCAAGTGCTCTGGCAGCCAGGCAGAGGCAAACAGCTGAGTCAATTCCACCTGACAGTCCAAGAACGGCAGACCTGAAATTCATCTTTTCGAAATAGTCCTTCAGCCCCAGTATTAGTGCAGAATAGATCATTTCAATACGGTTAGGTTCATACTTGACCGCAGTACTGCTTTTCATCACCTCAGATAGCTCAAAGCTGTCGGTATGTTCAGTGAATGAAGGGAAGATATCAATAATATTTCCCCCAGGACCCACAACCATTGAATTTCCTTCAAAGATAAGGTCGGTATTGGCTCCAACCTGGTTAACCATAAACAGGGGAATTTTATACATGGAAGCCTTGTCAGTAAATATTTTCACCTTGCTCTTGATCTTTGTATGGGAGAAAGGAGATGCAGAAATATTGATAATTATATCAGGCCTGAGCTTTGACAGTTCGTTCAAGGGTGACACAGAATACATCCTCGTGCTGCTGAACTCATTCTCAAAGCCCTGCTCATCCCATAGATCTTCACAGATTGTAACAGCCAGCTTTTTCTCCTTTAGCTTGATTGTTTTAAAAACATTTGATGGTTCGAAATACCTGTATTCATCAAATATATCGTATGTTGGAAGCAAACTTTTATAAACTATATCGCTGATTTCCCCATCATTGAGAATATAAGCTGCATTATACAGTTTTTTACCGCTGTGGTTCCTGTTTATCGCCGGTGCTCCAACGATAGCCATTATACCTTTGCATTCAGTGGTAATTCTATTGATATACTCTTTGCATTTTACAATAAAATCACGGTGTTCGAGCAAATCATGAGGAGGATAACCCGTAAGCGAAAGTTCAGAGAAGACTATCAGATCCGATTTATCTTTAATCGCCTTTCGTATAGCATCAATTATTAGCTTACTATTTCTTTCAAAATTGCCAACATGATAGTTGATCTGTGCCAGAGTTATTTTCATTGAGCTGATGATTAAAAGTTTAATCCTATCCTGAAACGTATTATACGATTACTAATCTTATCACTGGGTTGCCCGTTGTTATCTTTGGTAACATCAAGGAAGTTATCTTCATAAGCTACTCCGAAAGCTATTGATGTACTGCCGCCGAGCGAATATTCAGCTCCGAGTGTGATATTGTAACCCAGGTTGAAAATTTTAAGCTCTTCTGTAATACTTTCATTTTCTATATTTTGTGAAGGTATATCCCCTTTCCCACTTATCAATACTTTAGGACTCATCGCGGCATTAGCAAAGAAAGTCATATATCCAATCTGGTTTGTTTTGAGCTTGACTCCCAGTGGGACAGCCAGGTAACGTAATTTATATGTAATATTATCGCCGGCATATAGCTCGGTCTGTGAGTTTTTTAATCTTATTAATAATGTATCAGAATAGTTAAGCCTGCCTGATGTATTTACAATGCTGATTCCTGTTGAGAAAGCATAGTTACTTGCGAAATACCTGTCGAGGGTAAGACCAAATGCAAAGCCGGGACGGGCTCCATCATTTACTGTGACTTCCGTATCTGATGAAAACCAGCTTATAAGAGGTTCGGCATAAAGGCCAAACTGAATACTCTGAGAAAAAGATTTTTGCGGTATAGTGCTGATTATTAAGCTTATCAGCATAATTTTTATGAGATGTATCCTTACTTTCATTTCAGTTATATTGAGGATTTGTAATTATTTACTTTCTTATTTTTATATTGGATACTGCGAAAATAAGAATTATATATTATTCAATTGTAAACGGTTTTTACGCTATCATAAAAAAAAGCAATATTTTTGCTTCCTGTAATGATATACATAACAATGAGTAATTTCATAAAAATAGTATCGTTTATACTACTTTCATTTTTCATCTTTTCATGTGGTGACAGTCATTATTCCATCGGGAAAAAACTACCTGAGCCAGATATTAAAATACTGAGGCTTGAAAAAGACCTTTTTTCAACTGATCCTGCCACACTACCTTCAATGAAGGACAGCCTGTCATCAAGGTATGGTTCATTCCTGCAATTATTTGCATATGTAATTGATGCCGGCAATTTGAATAACAGTACAGCATTTAATAAATTAGTTGCTTTTGTTACTGATCGATACAATTACGGGGTTTATGAATCTGTTATGGATATTTATCCTGACATAAATTTTTATGAGAAAGAGTTTGAGGCAGCATGGGCAAAATACAGCTATTATTTTCCTGACTCGGTCATACCACGAATATATACTTTTATATCAGGGTTCAATAATAGTATTATAGTAGGTGATTCTATACTGGCAATTGGTCTTGACAGGTATCTCGGGGCAGGTAATACTTATTATACCCAGATGGGTATTTATAATTACCTTTCCTTGAAAATGGTTCCTGAAAAGATTGTCCCTGATGCTATGTATGCATGGGCAAAAGCTGGATGGCCATATTCTTCAGCATATTCGCCCGGGGACCTGCTGTCTGAAATGCTATATGAGGGCAAGCTACATTATTTTTCCAAATGCATGCTTTATGAATATCCTGATTCAATGCTTTTTGGATTTACTGCAGACCAGATGATGTTCTGTAGAAATAATGAATACAGGATGTGGGAATATCTTATAGAGCATGATATGCTTTTCAGTACTGATTTGATGCTTATACGTAAATTAACTGGTGAAGCACCTTTTACTTCATATTTCACTTCTGAATCGCCGGGAAAAGCATGTGTCTG
>DOZA01000041.1 GCA_003518245.1 Bacteroidales bacterium
TCTGGCATAGATGTGAGACCTGTTATTCCATCTATAAATATAAAAAAATCTCTTTATTATATAACCGGTATATTAGGTAAGGTTCCCGTTATCCGCTAAGATTTTAATTCTTACTTTCCACCTCAAAACCCACCATATAGAAGGTCTTTTTAAGATTATCTCTTTTTTGGAGGGGTAAAGTACGAGTGATGGGTGTTTGGTCTTATTAAGCGGGGCAGGACATAATTTAAGTCTCACATTTTCAAGCTGAGCTGTTTCCTTTGATTATTTCAATATGACAAATTCTTTCTTCATAATGATATCATCTACTATGATATGCAGGCTGTATGTTCCTGCAGGAGGGAATCTCAGGTAATTGATAAAATAAGCTGACTGGTTATCTATCTTTTTTATTACCAGGTTCCAGCGATACTGGTTAAGACCCTTTTTACCCTTCATTTTGTGTTCTTTTCCAGCTCCGGCCACCATCGATCGTCCTGTAAACACCCCTGTTATTGTTCCTGCTTCAGAAATGTCCCATTACTGCCACGAGGGCCTTATCAGGGTTGCCGGGTACACCCTGTACAGCTTCAAGCCTTGCTGAATTCATAACCGGTCCGATACTGATCCATTCAAGATTATATTCCGACTCCAATTTTAATTTAGTGTAATCATTGAATGATTGAAGCATGGGATTTCCGCCTGACTGTGAAAATGAATAGGTTGACATAAAGGCCAGTGGGATAAGTACTAATGTGAAGAAAAACTGTTTCATTTTGAAGATTCTTTAATCTATTATACAGTCCGGGTAGTAAGAATTTAAAATATTGTAAATATTTATCAGAATAGTATGTTTATCATATCTATTAGCTGAGCTTTAATCCATATCTGAGCTATACTGTATATTTCTTAATCTCTTTTACCAGTGATGCATGAGGAGTCTCTATTCAAACTCCTTTGGCACACCGCAGATAATCCTAAAAGGCTGGCTGCCTTTATTGCGGTACTGGTGTTTCTCGTCAGGTTCAACAAGGGCAAAATCACCTGCTTTGAGTGCTGTCTCTTCTCCTTTCTCATTTACCAGTGCACCTACACCTTCAATAATGTAGTTCATATGCTCATAGGGGTGATTATGGTAGGGGGTATGGCCACCGGGCTCAACGGTAAATACCCTGTATGAATAAACAGGTGCCCCATCTTTACTTCCCAGTGGTAGTTGTTTCCATGCACCAAGGGCTCCTTCCATATTAACCTTGTTTTTCTCTACTTTGTCAATTGATATTATTTTCATGTTTTTGTTTTTATAATTAAACACTAAAGTATCAAATAATGTTGAAATGTTGAAGTGTTTATTATTGAATCGGGATTTAGCTTCTTAAATCTTTAATCTTATATATTATCATTAAGGTATAGTGGTTTAGGGGTGTTGAAGTGGTGATGCATAACCTGGAACCTGGAACCAGGAACCACTATTGGGGCATACTGAAGAATGAGAAGTTTACTGATCCGTATTTACGGTGTTGAAAGAAGTATTTATGATTGCTGAAATTATATTCTCCGGGATGTTCGAGGATAAACAGTCCATGAGTATCCATGCAGGCACTGTTAATTACCATATCCGGTATATCATCAATCCATTCAAGGTTATATGGTGGATCGGCAAAGATAAGGTTATACGTAACTTTTGAACTTGAAAGATATTTTCTTATATCTGTGCGGTATACCCTTATAGTTTCCAGTTCAAGTTTACGGGCAGTGCCGGCAATGAAAGAAGCATGCTTTGCATTCAGCTCTACTGAATGTACGATAGTAGCTCCGCGGGATGCAAACTCATAACTTATACTTCCTGTTCCCGAGAAAAGATCGAGTATGTACAGCTCATTATAATCAAGTATGTTATTCAGGATATTGAACAGGCCTTCCCTGGCCATGTCTGTTGTTGGTCTCAGCTTCAGGCCTGCAGGTGGCTTTACGAGCCTGCCTTTATGACTACCGCTGATTATACGCAATTGACAATATTAAAAAGATTACAGTACTGGTGTGTGCCCATCTCGTCAAATATGTAACTCATGGAAAAATCACCTTCAGGAGCTGCAAACTTAAGTGTTTTGATATACCTCAGCATATTATTATATAGATCGTCAAATTTTGAGATATTCCCGCTGATATGAACAGCCCTGTCATTTTCAATATTAAAACGGTTGAAGGTGTTCATAAGAAAGTATAGTATATCAGAGTCATTCCTTACCTTGAAGGTATTAAAGAATTGCAGGTCATTATCATGTATTATCAAGAGCGTGAAGAATCCCTGGTCAAAGTGTGTTCTGATATACTGATCTTTTGTTTTACGGGCCTGTCTGAAGGATGAGTTTATCAGTGGTCTTGCCTGGTGAGAGAGGGATGCATCAGGAAAAAGATTAATAGAAAGATCGAAAATATCTTTTCTTACACCAAATAATAAATATGCATCGGGGCTGGCCAGCTTATTATTTGAAACAATATAGTTGTCGTCCAGTTTATGGCTTAAGCCGAAATATTCATTTTTTATTGCCGGGTCATAGAGGGCAGCAGGTACTAGGGTGCTCTGTTCAAAGTTATATACAATACGGTACCTCCTGTACTGCCTGGTAAGGAACTCGTCCTTTCCGGTGATATTCTTAATTTCTTCAGCAAGGCTTGCTTCGTTGCCACTGAGTTTATAATCCCTGAACATTACAAACCTGTTCCTCAGGTTGTCAAGGAGACAAAAAGAAAATCCATTCAGGCCGAGCTGAATGGATATTTCGTAATTATTGCTTGAGTTTATATCCAGTGTTTCGTCAAACAGTTCTTTTTCATACATATGAAAAACTGTTAGTTCTCCCAGTTGCCTGCATTATTATTTGGTTCAACTATATTACCAACTCTCATACCCGGGAATCCGGTAAGCTTTTTACGAAGAGCATTATAGTTAATAATCAATTGCTTATCCAGTCCTGACAGGAATACATCATTAAATACTGATGCTTCGAACACTTCAACTTTAACTTTAGAACCTGTTTGAACTATAGCGGCCTGCAGTTTAAATTCGGTATCATCACAAAACGGCACATATCTCAGTGAGTCTACCGGGAATCCATGTGTAAATATTGAATCCAG
>DOZA01000163.1:0-3561 GCA_003518245.1 Bacteroidales bacterium
ATGGCTTTTTTCTTCATTACGTTGGTCAGGAATTTAAGCGCAGCGCCCAAATTGGTCTTAGTACTCTTGGGCGTAAACTCCAGTAATTCCCGTATTATTCTAAGGGCGTGACTTTTTCCTTTTTTAGGGGGAATGTAAAGTTCCACTTCATTCGTAAACAAAAGGAGTCCAACTTTATCGTTGTTCTGAAGTGCCGAAAATGCCAGCGTAGCGGAAATTTCTGTAATGACTTCCTTTTTAAATTGATTGCTGGTGCCAAAAAGTTCTGAACCACTCACATCTACCATTAACATCATGGTAAGTTCCCTTTCCTCCTCGAATACTTTTACATAGGGTTCGTTATAGCGTGCGGTTACGTTCCAATCTATGGACCTAACATCATCGCCAAATTGATATTGGCGTACTTCGCTAAAAGTCATACCCCTACCCTTAAAAGTCGAATGGTATTCCCCTCCAAAAATATGGTCGGAAAGACGCCTCGTCTTTATTTCAATTTTCCGTACTTTTTTGAGTAGCTCTTTGGTATCCATGTTTTTAGTAAACAATTTACAGTCTAAGTTTGCGGTAAATTATATTCAATAGAAAGAAAAACCATAAACAATTCTCTTCTACCGAATACTGTGAACTAGATTATGGTACTTCTATCTCGTTGACGATTTTGTTGATAATATCTACAGAGGTGATGTTCTCTGCTTCTGCCTCGTAGGTAATTCCGATTCTATGTCTTAGAACGTCATGAACAACGGCACGTACATCTTCAGGAACAACGTAACCTCTTCTTTTGATGAAGGCATAACATTTGGCAGCCGTACCTAAATTGATACTACCCCTAGGCGATGCGCCGAAACTTATTAAAGGTTTAAGGCTTTCCAAATTATATTTCTCTGGATATCTAGTAGCAAATACAAGATCTAGAATGTATTTCTCTATTTTTTCGTCCATATAAACTTCGCGAACCGCTTTCTGGGCGCTCAATATCTGATCTATGGAGACGACAGCATTTACAGTTTCATATGTGCCCATTAAATTCTGGCGCATAATCAATTGCTCTTCATTGATTTTAGGATAATCGATCACTGTTTTCAGCATAAAACGGTCGACCTGTGCTTCAGGTAAAGGGTATGTTCCTTCCTGTTCAATAGGGTTTTGTGTAGCCATAACAAGGAAAGGATCATCCAGTTTATATGTTTCCTCCCCTATTGTTATTTGCCTTTCCTGCATAGCTTCGAGCAATGCACTCTGTACCTTAGCCGGTGAGCGGTTTATCTCGTCGGCCAGAATGAAATTGGCGAAAAGAGGGCCTTTCTTTACAAGAAAATCTTCTCTCTTCTGGCTGTATATCATTGTTCCAAGAAGATCGGCAGGCAGAAGGTCAGGGGTAAATTGAACCCTGTTAAATTTTGCATCAATGACCGAAGCAAGTGTTTTTATAGCGAGTGTCTTAGCTAGTCCGGGAACACCCTCGAGTAAAATATGCCCATCAGTAAGTAAACCAATCAGCATGCTTTCAACCAGGCGTTTCTGACCGACAATTACTTTACCTACCTCGAGACTTATAGCTTCGACAAAGCCACTTTCTTTCTCAATCTTCTCATTTAATTCCTTTATATCAACATTAAGATCCATGATTATTATATTTTAAGAAAAAACAAATATACAAATTAGAGGGTGTTATTATTATCCAAAAACATCCACAAAATAAACCATGATAATGCTACAAGCTTGTTAAAGACTGTTAAAATATTGTTAAATGAAGAAATATTCTACTTTGCCAGCCGATAGTATGAACGTATTATTAAGATTAATATTACCGGGATAAAAGCCGGATTTATGCTCTGATTTATTAGTACAATTACAAGCATAAAAATGACAGAAAAGGCTATTTGTGCTCTCCAGAACCAGTATAGGCTGTGCTTTGAGTAAATAGCATAAAATGATATAGGTATGAGAGGGTTCAACCATATCATATTGAAATTCTGTCCCATAGCCTCATGGTCAGTAATATAATTAAGAAAGATCATAAGAAACGCCAGCAAGGTCAGTATTGACCAGAAGGCAAGGTCAAAAGCATTCTGCGCATACCTGTTTTTGATGAATATAGTGAACAGAAAAACTACTATGAAAGCCAGAGATAACCAGAGCCATGGCTGCTTGAATATTCCAGTATCATAAACCGGTCTTTCATGATCAAATATTATTTCTGTAGGTCCAAGAAGCATTACTCTTTTATCTCCGTCAACAACCATGGCCTGCCCGAGATTTTTCATAAGGTATTCAGGAAGAAACATTGACTCTTGAAAATCACATTCTTCATCAGCAGGGTTGCCAAGCAACAGGTCCATACCCACATCCATCCATAATACTCCTTTGTGAAACTCATCTATTCTTTTCCTGAAGGTGGCTTTTACTTTGCTTTCCTTCTCGGGGTAAACAATCCTGTCATCGTAAACTTTTTCAAGAATGTCTCGTATCCTTGTTGAACAGTTATCCCGGAAAAAATCATATTTATAGAATTTATTTTCCGGTTTCAGATTCTCATTTAATAGTATCTTAAGCTTTAAAAGCTCTTCTTCAGGCATATAAACCCTCTGGGAATAAACGCTACGTTTGGTTGGCCTGTATTCGTTGAGAAAACTGTTATAGGAATAAGCTGCAAGCATATAGTTAAGCCTGCCACTGGCAAATTGATAATTGAAATTAGGAGTATTGAAATCAAATACACCCCAGTTATAAACTACGTCAGTTCCACTTGAACTATCATACAGGCGCAGAGCACTGTGGCCATACATGGTATATGATTCAGGACCGGGATCACATGTCAGCAGGTAGACCTCGGTTGTTGAGATTTGAGCAATTAAAGCATAAAAATTTATAAATGAAAAGGTAATTAATAAGGTGAGCCTGGTCTTCATAACTTATAATATCATTAATTGAGAAATGTTAAAAATAGTAAAAACTGTTTTACGCATCACTCAATTTTTTAACTTTTATGTTTATTATTACTATAAAATCAATAATCACATTATTAAATCAAATATTTTACGATATGAAAAAGACCTCTGTTATTATTTTGACTCTTATTTTATTACTCTCTGCTACTGAAAATATTTATGCCCAGCGTGTCAAGAAGAAAAACAAACATGGAGAAGATTATAGTGTCCTATATAATGATTTACATTACAGGCATATAGGCCCATTCAGGGGAGGCAGGACAGCAGCGGTTACAGGTCTGCCGGGTAATGGTGAAGTATTTTATCAGGGGGCAACAGGTGGAGGAGTATGGAAAACAACTGATGCAGGTGCTTCATGGAAAAACATCAGTGATGGCTTCTTTGGGGGCACCATAGGAGCTATTGAAGTTGCTCAGTCTGATAATAATATTGTATATGCCTCAGGTGGTGAGGTGACGGTAAGAGGAAATGTGTCGCATGGATATGGTATATGGAAATCACTGGATGCTGGCGATACCTGGACCTATATGGGACTAAGGGACGGTCAGTATATACCCAGACTTAGAGTACACCCTGATAATCCTGACCTTATATATGCTGCTGTTCTTGG
>DOZA01000163.1:3620-4732 GCA_003518245.1 Bacteroidales bacterium
CTGTCATGGAAAAAAATTCTTTATGTCAATGAAAATGCCGGTGGATGTGATCTTATCCTTGATCCTGTAAACCCCCGTATTATATATGCTTCAACCTGGAGGGTCAGAAGAACGCCATATAGTCTGGAAAGCGGAGGCCAGGGATCAGATCTCTGGAAAAGCACTGACAGCGGTGATACATGGACAAAAGTAACAGAAAATAATGGCATGCCTTCAGGCCCGATAGGGATTATTGGTGTGAGTTTGTCAGCAGCAAATCACAAAAAAATATATGCCCTTGTTGAGGCTAAAGAAGGTGGTCTATTTGTAAGTGAAGATGCCGGAGAAAACTGGAACAGGGTTAATAATGACCGCAGCCTTAGGCAGAGAGCATGGTATTATACAAGGATTTATTCCGATCCTGTTGATGAGGATATACTGTATGTCCTTAATGTAGGCTTTCATAAATCAAAAGATGGCGGCAACAGTTTTGAAAGAATAGGAACACCTCACGGTGATCATCATGACCTTTGGATAGACCCCTTTAACAGTGAGGTGATGATTATAGGTGATGATGGAGGAGCCCAGGTGAGCAAAAACGGAGGAACAACATGGTCAACGATGATGAATCAACCAACAGCCCAGTTTTACAGGGTTACTACCGATGATCATTTCCCTTATCGTATCTATGGAGCACAACAGGATAATTCAACTGTAAGAATTGCTTCGCAATCTTTTGGATATGGAGGAATATCTGAGGAAGACTGGGAATCAACAGCAGGCGGCGAGAGTGGATGGATAGCTCCCGATCCTGATAATAATGAGATAGTGTATGGGGGATCTTACGGCGGTTACCTGGTTAGGGTTAATCACGCAACAGGTGAAATCCGCAGGGTGGATATATGGCCTGATAACCCCATGGGCTGGGGTGCCGACAGTATTGATCAAAGATTCCAATGGAATTTTCCCATAATGTTTTCAAGGCATGACAATAATACTCTCTATGCTGCTTCTAATTACCTGTTTAAAACTATGAATGAAGGACAGAGCTGGGAGAAGATATCACCTGACCTTACACGTGATGACAAATCTAAAATGGAGCCATCAGGAGGACCGATAACAAAGGATAATAC
>DOZA01000354.1 GCA_003518245.1 Bacteroidales bacterium
CTGTCATTGATGCTTATAGCATCATGCGCAAAGGTTAGCTCACCAACAGGGGGACCCAAAGATGAAGAACCCCCTGTTGTAATAAGCAGTGAACCGGAAAATGGATCGGTAAACTTTGACAGACGGTCGTTTGAAATAACTTTCGATGAATATTTTATTCTTGATAATATCGATCAGGTATTAATGATATCACCTCCACTAAATAAAAAACCGAAAATACTCGATCGTGGCAAATCACTGAAAGTGGAACTGGATGAAGAAGAAGAATTGATTGAAGACATGACATATTCATTTAATTTTCTTAATTCAATCAAGGACCTTAATGAGAATAACCCCATCGAAAATTTCAAGTATGTTTTTTCCACAGGAGATGTGATTGATTCGCTTTCTGTGACAGGGCATATTTATAATGCGTTTAACCTGGAAGCGGGCGAGGAAATATTTGTTATACTACATTCAGGGATGTCCGATACTTTACCGGAGAAATCATTGCCTGCTTATATAACCAGGGCTTCTGAAAATGGCAAATTCAGGATTGATAATATAGCATCAGGGGAATACAAAATATACGGGCTTAAAGATGATAATAATAATAAGAGATACGATCTTCCAACTGAAGCTTTTGCATTTCTTGATTCATCAATATATATTACTTCTGAAAATAATTATATTCCTGTAATGCCCGATAGCCTGGTACAGGTATCCGACTCAACAGTTATAATGCCCGAACAGGATACAACAATGCTGGAGGAAGTAATTAATGAAAAAGAGGATTCATTTGACTCACTCAAATATGAACGCATCCCGGGCAAGGAGTATGAACTGTATTATTTTATTACTGATAATAAAAACCAGTATCTTTCAGGGACAGATCGTTCAGAACCCTACCTTCTGCAGTTTGTTTTCTCTTTACCTGTTGATACATCTTCACTAAGAATGCAGTTTGCCGAAACTGAAAAGGAAGTTCAATACATCCGGGAATTTTCTGCAAAAAATGATACAGTAAAAATATGGCTCACCGATAGCGCTTTTTATTCAAGGGAGAGGATCACTCTTTACCTTGTACATCCGGAAACAGATAGCCTGGGACAACTGCAACAGGTCTCAGATACGCTGAACTTCATGTATAGAGATGTTTCTCGGGGCAGAGGCCCACGTGCAGCTATGGTTAAAAACAAGCTTCCTTTAAGAACCAATCTTTCACAATCTGCGGGACTAAGACCTGGTGAGCAACCAGCATTTGTTTTTGATTCGCCCGTGATAGATCCTGATACCTCTCTTATAAAACTGTTCATACGAAGTGATACAGTGCAAATAAGGCAACAGTATCACATTCATCGTGATAGCAGTAACTCAAAAAAATTCATCCTTAAGACCACCCTGGTACCGGATAGTAATTATGTCTTTGTGGCCGAAAAGGGTGCATTCAATAATATATATGGCCATTATAATGATTCAATCGTTTATAATTTCAAAGTACGTAACCCGGATCAGTTTGGACAATTAATTATGAATATTACCGGGTTCAAAGGGAAGATCATCGTTCAACTAATGGATACAAAAGAAGATATTGTGAGGGAGAAGAAAATAAGCCTTCCTGATGAATCAATGATTGAATTTCCATATCTGGATAATAAGGAATATCTGGTTAAGGTAATATTTGATATTGATGGAAATGGTGAATGGACAACGGGAGACTATGATATAGGCCTGAGCCCCGAGCCGGTTACATACTTTGACAAGAAAATTGAAGTGAAAAAAGGATGGGAAATGATCGAAGACTGGCAATTGACAGGTATCTGGGGGAAGAATGAATCTATAAGCACAACAAGAGGAGCAAAAAAGAAGAAGTAATTTCTTAAATATTATAATATGAACGAAGAAATCGTTGCAGGCATTGATATAGGAGGAACAAACACAGTTTTTGGCCTGGTTGATAAAGAAGGTAAAATAATTTCTGAAGGAAGTTTATCAACGGATAAATCACCCCGGCCAGATAGATTTATAAAAAGACTTGCCGGGGAAATTAATAAACTGGTTGATGAGAAGAAAAATATAATACTTAAAGGGGTAGGCGTTGGCGCCCCCAATGGAAATTATCATAAAGGAACAATAGAACTGGCACCCAATCTATCATGGAAAGGAATAGTTCCTTTTGCTGATATCATGAAGAAAGAAGTAAATAAGCCCGTTGTCCTTACCAATGATGCTAATGCAGCTGCCGTAGGAGAAATGATCTTTGGAGGAGCAAAGGAAATAAAAGATTTTATAATACTTACACTGGGTACAGGCCTGGGCAGCGGGTTTGTCGTTAATGGCAATGTGGTTTACGGCCATACAGGTTTTGCAGGTGAGTACGGACATGTTATAATGGTGCCAGGGGGAAGAGAATGTGGATGTGGCAGAAAAGGCTGCCTTGAAACGTATGTTTCTGCAACAGCCATAGTGCGAACAGCAAAAATATTCCTTGAAGAAAGAAAAGATGATAGTATACTGAGAAAGATAAACCCATCTCAAATGGATTCTAAAATGGTGGCCGAAGCTGCCGAAAAAGGAGACAAATTATCACTTGATGTGTTTGATTATACAGCCGAAATACTTGCACTTGCAATAGTAAATGCAGTTATGGTAACCACCCCTGAAGCTATATTCCTGTTTG
>DOZA01000130.1 GCA_003518245.1 Bacteroidales bacterium
AATATATTTATTGCCTCCTCAGGATCGAGCCTGTCCATTGCACTGAAAGCGGCATTGATCTTATTATTTATTTCTTCATCCAGGTTAAGACCAAGTATTAAAAGGCAGTTATCGTCACAATATTCTACTATATCAAACCAGGCAGTACCTGTGGGGAGATTATCAAATACCAGTGTGAAATATACTTTCTCTCCAACTTTTTTGAACTTATAAGAATCGGGGCAGAGAGGCAGTCCGCTTACCTTCTTTAGTTTTAGTTTTACTCCGCCTGAAGATTCTATATATGTATTTTCATCGATACAGAAATATCCATCGCTGACACGGTTCTGGATATTCATATCAACAAACGTCTCTGAATCTGTTATTCTTACCCTGATAATTTCAACTGTTTCCGGACTCTTCAATCCATAGTTTGGTTTAACAACTTGCTGCGCGAATAACTGCAGGCCAATCATTAGTATCGCCAGAGGTAGAATCGTTCTTTTTATGCTCATATTATAGTAAGTATATTACCAGTTCCCATCTCTACAAAATTCTCACCAAAAGCTTCCCTGAACCATTGAATTTGCTTTTCACCGGTACAATGAGTAGCACCGCATTTCTGAACTCCCAACTCATGCATGCTGTCAATGATACTATTTATTTGCTTCTGAGAGCTGTTCATAAGATGAAATCCTCCAAATACCATATATATGTCTTTCCCAAAGTCTTTTTTTACCTGTTTGAGTATATTAATTATTCCCGGATGTGAACAGCCGGTCATCACCACAAGACCTTTAGATGTATTTAGTACCATTGATTGTTCCGGTATTGTGTTACCAATAATTCCTGTACTATATAATCCGTTACACAGTTGCACTGGTTTGCTTACCAGTTCTGCAACTGATCCGGTTGCTTCAGGTATCCTGAAAAACTTATTGCTGAATGTTTCAGGCACAACCACTTTAACATCAGGATTCATATTGAGTAAAGCGCTCAAACCACCAAAATGATCTCTATGTTCATGAGAAATAAATACTTCATCTATTTTAGTGGCATCAAGGCCCATTTTCCTGAAGTTACTTTCAAAAATCTCCGGTTTTGTACCGGTATCAAAGAGTATACACTTTTCCAGTCCCTCTATCAATACTGAAAATCCCCAGTCTGCCTGTGTACCTTCCTTGTAAACATAGTTATCATAAATAATATGAACTCTCACAGGTGCAGTTATGCCATCACCAATAAATTCCGGTCCTTTGCCTGCGTAGTATTTGTGGTTATCTTTCTGTGAACATGATATGTTCAGAAGTGTAAATGCTAAAATTACTGATAAGAATATTTTTGCTTCCATGGCTAAGAGGGTTAATATTACGAATTATGAGCCCTTCTACTTGACCTATGGTCCCGTTAAGGACAATTTATGATATAAAGATAAAAGATAAAAGGGAAAAGACGAAAGATATTTATAGGCTAAGGCTCCACCTCCGTTGGTATGGATATCCAGCACCACGCCCATCTTCGAAGGACAGGGAAGCCTGAGAATAATTCATAAAACCTCTGCCTGCTGCCAGGCTTTTTCAACCTCATTCAACCTTTTCAACCTTATTCAACTCACAGTCTAGTTTTCACCAAAGAGGAAATCGACACCAACAGAAAAAATCATAGTTCTTTTATCATAATATTCTGTTACTTCAGTTGATCCAACAATCATCTCAGATGTTCGTACATATTGCACCTCATCTTTCTTATACATGGTATAAGATAATCCAAGGTTAAGATCGATAAGATCAGAAAAGCGTATCCCCAGACCGGTACCAAAGGAATTTGAAGGCAGGCTATAACGTGTTTCTTTCTGGTACTGCTTATTCACCCCGGGTCTTGACATAAGCCATCCGGCGCTTATACGTATTGCACTGCTAAGCCTGTATTCAGCACCAAAGGCGATCTCATAGGAATTTTTTTCTATCATATCTATGCTCAAGGTTGTGCTGCCATCAAAATCAACAGGTTTATCAAAATAATAATGTACACCTGCATAATACATAAACTTATTTGATGGTCGCCTTGTAAGTCCTATTGAAAGCATTGCAGGTATATCGGCAACTATCTGTGACCCGTCTATTAAGATTGTGTCATTATCAACTGTCACAATATTTTTCAAATGATTGGGGATATCAGTGGTTAGTTTCAGATTTGTTCTGAACTCATATTTAATTGCCCAGTTAGTATAAAGTGTAGGGGCATAGTTAACGCTTAAAACAGGAGTTAATCCATATCCCAGCTGGACTGCATCCACTTCCCTTGTGATTCTTTGTTCCAAGTTATCTGCTATTTCGTATAAATCTCCTGAGACATTTACAGGAGCATCATCAGCTACTGACCTAATGAATTCAACAGGATCTTTTTCGAAACTGCCTTCCAGGTTAGTTCCCTTAATAGTTATATTATTTATACTTCCCTGATATGTATGTTTTGCCCTGACAAGTCTTAAGCCAGCCGCTGCTGACCAGTAATCGTTTATCTGGTAAGCCATATTAAACTGGATACTCGGGAAAAAAGACTTTAAGCTGAATTCAGCATTAACCTCATAACCTGTAATACTACCGTTTATTAAGGTATCCAGGTTAGACTGGTAATATGGTACCAGGTCAGCAACCTGGCGCTCCAGGGGAGACAACCCGTTATTATATGATATTTCTCCGCTTCCTGAAACTATATTTGCACTTCCCGAAAAGGCAAATTTACCTCTTTTATAAACTGTGTATAAGGAAGGATAAAGGGGGGTCAATACTTTCCCGTTAAATTCCTTAGACTTATCAGTATAATTTTCATAATCACTTTCAATGAGCCATGTTTCACCAATTGCCATATTATTAACAGAAAGAAAAAAGCCGTCACTGAAGTGTACCAAGCCGGCAGGGTTATAGTATGCAGCATCTATATCAATTGTAGCATCCCTGCACTGGAAGCGTGTGAACATTGCACTCTGGTTGGTATTGGTAACCAGCCCGCCTGCAAATATGTTTATATACATGCATATCAATACCGATATGAAAATACTCCTTTTCATATTGTGAGGACTAATAGTCGCATGTAAAGGTTGCATTACTGTCACCCTGCCGGCCGGCGAGCTAGCCAAAAGGCTAAAAAAGTGGTGTGGGGTATCAACCCCACACCGCCTATATTTTTAGAAGTTAAGATCTACGCCTACGGCTACGATCCAGGTTTTAATATCATATGTTTCATTAACCGGTATAGGTGTACCACCAAGATCGTAATTGAATGCCTTGGTACCATCATCATACATGGTCATTGATGCACCCAGGTTAATATCTATTAGCGGAGTTACAGACACCTTGAATCCACCCCCGAAAGTAGTGGTGTTGAGGCTGTACCTGATGTCACTCTGGTAATTATCATTAACACCTGTTGATGTAGCCAGATACCCGGCACTTACACTCAGCGGTCCCCAGAGGTTATATTCCACACCCAGTCCATACTCAATGAAGTTTTTATCGATCATATTAACATCCAGAGTGGTGCTACCGTCATAGTCATTATTCTTATCAAAGAAATAATGTACACCTGCAGATATAAGGAGCTTATCCAGGGGATTTACGGAGGCTCCTATTGAGAGCATGGCAGGCATATCTGCCACAACTTTACTCCCATCAACATACATTCCACCGGCATCTTTGCCATCGTTTACTGTTGTTTCGAGTTCCAGTTTTGTCTTATGCTCATACTTGACAGCAATATTGATCATATCGATAGGTGATATATTAACACTCACAATAGGTGTTATACCGCTACCTTTCTGAACCACATCTGCTTCCAGGTTTGTCTGCAGATCCAGAACTGCTGCCACCAAATTCAGTTGATCTGAGGCACCGGCGCCCACAGCATAAGGATGAGCTGCTATTGCTCTCAGATAATCGCCTGGTGAACCATTAAATGGTGAAGGCAGTCCGGTTGTAGCATCAGGTGCGGCTGTTACCATCACATTTGATACTTTTCCCTGGTATGTATTTTCAGCGATAACATACCTTGCCCCCAGAGCAACAGATATCATATCATTGATCTCATAAGAGAAATTAGCCTGTATCCCGTAATATACTGAAGTACCAGTAAATTCGATATCAGAGCTATATGATTGCACATTACGGAACAATGGATCCGGGTAACCCATTAACTGAACACCATCATCCAGTTCTGATAGTTGTGATTGCAGCGATGGCACCAGTGTTGAAACCATCATTTCAAATGAAGGCAGTCCTCCCAGGTATTCTGCTCCTCCGCCACCGCCAATCGGATTAAACCCAGCTGAGATAACAATTTTACCCAGCTTGAAGGCAGCATATACAGATGGGAATATAGGAGCTGACACCTCACCCGTATATTCAACAGGTTTTGTGCCGCCCAGGAACATAAAATCATTTGTGATGGTCTTGGTCTGTCCTATTGTCTGATTACTCACAGATAAATGGAGACCATTACCCAGTTTGGTCAGACCAGCCGGGTTGAAGTATACAGCATCGACTCCAACAGTGGCATCACGACACATCATTCTTGTGTAGCTGGCACTCTGGTTTGTATTGGTTACCAGCCCTCCTGCCATAAGCCCTGAAGCAAGGCATATAGCAGTAATTGTTAAGAGTATTTTTTTCATAGCTTAGGTTTTTGGTAAGCATAAATTAGGATAAATATATATAAATTATCTTTCTCTACAATCTAATATTAGTTCAGAAGCACAAAAACAGGTATTTATAACACCATTAAATGATCACACCTTCCATCAGTTTTTCTAGATCTTCAGCCATATTAATAAACTCCTCAGCTGACATATCTTTAACATAGACAAGTCCATGTGTTGCTCTTAATATTGGTTTATCACTGTCATAAAAGAATCCTTTCCCGAGAACCAGCTGCAACTGTTTTAGTTGTTCGACCCAGATCCTGCGGGTTAGTTCGCTGAATTTACCATCATACTCATAACTTGGGAATGATGCATTTACCTGGCTCCCGTAGCATTTCTCGAATGAACTTTCGAGTACAGCCATTGAATTAAGAGATACAGGCACTATGGTATTGACTTCAGAGGGATGGAACCTGTACCATACATTCCTGTACCCTATCACTCTGAGTCCTGAAATATCTTTCTCCCCTCCCCATTCTTTCACTGCAGCAGCAATTGCCTGCAAGACTTTATAATGAGTATCGGGACCACTACCCTCAGGATCAAGAGCGAGGCTAATAATATGGGGATTAATCCTGCGGAGCTGGTTTAGTACCGGTTCTATATCACGATCATGTTCAGGCTGTTCGGTAAATATATCTCCCTTATAGAAGCCCAGGCGAAGGTGGTGTATATTTCTTATTGGCACACCAAAATGAGCCCAGACCAGTTCTTCCTCAAATTCACGTACCATTCCCTTGAGCTGTTGTATCTTAGGAGGGCTCTTACTCCCTGCATAAGTGCTGCGCAATGCTTTTATCACCTCATTTATAACTTCAATAATCTGCATTTTACTTTCCACGGACCATATCTCAACCAGTCCTCTCACCACCCTGTGGCATATACCACGACGCATACCTTCATAATTATGCTGGGCAGTAGCACTCAGGTAGTGATATATGTCCTTGTACCACTTTATTTTATAGCCACTATCAAAAAAATCAGGATAGTATATCATCTGGATTTCACCCTCATTCAACAGTTTCAGGGTATCCAGTAATATACTTTCTATGAAATGATCGGTTACTGCTGTAAATCCTGATGTCAGCACACAGAAATGAACATCATTGGTAGCCGAGCGCACCTGCCTGATACATTTAGGCAGTATCCCCAGCATAATATCATCATGATGCGGCCCGGTATGATATATTACCCGGTTTTCTTCGCTTTTTATTCCTCTTTCGATCTTGGTTTTAACAGATTCTACTACCTGGTGAACGGTATCTTTTCCCAGTCCCGGTATCATTGAGCAGTATTTATCATTTCTAAGATCATCAAGCGTAAGGTTACGTGAATACTTATCCAGTTCATGACAGAGATTAATCACAGCCCTTTCCGTTTTTTCATCAGACCACTCACCCTGCCTGAAATACATATCCACATAGTCATCCAGGGAGGAGGCTGCTCCACCTGTGAGGTAGAAAACACTGTTTTCGAGTCGCTGAAATGCAGTTGCCGGATAAAGTGTATTCATCTCGTTTTCAAGCGCATTCTTTATTATTTTTGCCTTGGCTTCACCTGCAGCAAAAATAATAGCAACAGCTTCTGAATTATACGTGATTGTCTCAAGTCCAATGGTTATAACCAATCTGTTGCGAGATACTTCTATTCCTCCCAGGTCACTGGCAGCTACTGCCTGTGTCTCAAAGTTTGTAGCAGTAAGTCTTGTTGTTGAATAAAGATCCGAGCCCTTAGTATTGAAGGCTATATGTCCATCAGGGCCTATACCCCCGAGGAAAAAGCCTATACCTCCTTTTTCACGTATTTTCTGCTCATACGAAGAGCACCAGTCATCAATCATGAATATTGCTTTCTGCTGTATTTCCTCCATCCTGGTTTTTGCCTCCCTGAACCTGAGACTCAAATCTATTAACAGGTCAGGGAATACTTCCCTGTAATGCATCTCATCGGGCAAAGACACAGATACAGAATTCATTGTCAGGCAGTTTGACCTTTCAAGGCCAAACTGGTCTATATAAAAATTGTTTACGTAATTATAAAAACTGTTATGCTGCACAGGATTTATAGGATAAAACTCATCCATCTGAACAAAATGCAGTCCCCTGGTGTCAGGTTTTGCTATACTGCCAAGCCCGTATCGATTTAATATATCTTTAACCTTTCTGCTTTCCCAGTTATCCAACAAAAAACGGGTGTACTTGATGAAATATTCGGGTGTTTTACCGGTGGGTAAACTTATAACTCCTTCAGGGTTTACTGAAATCCATTCCAGGAACCTTAATGCAGTTAACAACCCGAGCCCGGGAAAATTATCAACAACAATATAAGGTATATGTGTTGACATATTATAGCTGCCAGCCTGTTCGTAGAAAATGCTATCAACCTTTGATTTAAATTGTCTGCTCATAACCGGTTTTTTGAATTAAGCGGAAAGATATAAGGAATAGATGAAAGATGAAAATAAATATAGGCTGAGGCTGAAGCTAAGGCTTCCGTCCAGAGAATTAGGGACTACGGCGGACAGGGAAGACTGAGGTTTATCCTTAGCTGACTGTATTTACAGCCAGACGAAGTCTATACCCACCCGGTTTGCACCTTCTTCAAGGTTTTCAATAACTATTGAGTATTTACCCGGCATTAGTTCAGGAACCTGTAAGCTATGATTCCTTGACAGTGTGCCATAATCTGATTTCAGGTCTGCAACAATACTCGTTTCGTTCTCCAAACCTTCAATAAAAACCTTTACTTTCCCGCTTTCAGGGGTATGAGCCATGGTCAGGATAATATTCTTCTTCCTCTTTTCCGCAACTCTGAACCTTAGTTTGAAGCTTTCGCCTATCTGATCAAACCTGTTAAAGAATATTCTTCCTTCACTCCACATATAAGAATTGAATAACCGGTCAGCCGGGTAGAGACTTACAACATCTTCAGCTTCTATAAAATCATATGAAGCTGAGCCCAGGTATTTTTCAGGATGGGGCCAGTAAGGCATAGTTTGAGTTCGCAGGTCAGCAGGTGATATTTGCATATTATCATCAATAGTAAAGGACGGGGCATAGTAATAACAAATCCTTCCATAATCAAAATTCTTAACATTACCATGATGATATAGCTCCATAAAAAATGCAAAGCAGTCATTAAAAACTATATCATCTATTATCTGGTACCGGTAATTAGTCACAAAGCCCCTGTTGGCAGGACCATCATTGCGTGGTTGCCCGCAATATATATGGTCGAATAATCTGCTTGATGACCAGGAATAGTTGAAATAATCTTCGGAGCCTGTACCAAATATTGATGGTATGGTATCGTTATCAACGAATATTTTTTCATCTCCTTTGAGTAAAGCTCATCAGTACCCTTGCTCCAACCTGCAGGATCATTAACTATTGCAGCAAAATTTTCTATTTTATCAAAGACTTTAGCTATGTCATCTTTACTGAAACTTCGGACTCTAGTCTGATCGTCATATAGTCTTACCATTAAATGGTAAAAATGCAGATGCTTTATATCCCCTCTCCACACAATCCGGCATCCTTTACTGAACGCAAGGGGGAAATAGCAAGCATCATTCTGTCTGAAGACAGACTCAAGGAAGGTGCTGTCCTTACCATTGCTGAGTGCAAAAGCAGTATTCCACATAAATTTTTCAGCATTACCTGAATACATGGGATCAATATCATTATCAATATAAACATCAAGCTCACCATTTATCATTGCTGTCCAGGTACGAACTATTACTCCGGGGCCTTGTATATCACATACAAGGTATTCACCTATGCCCGTAGAATCAGGTTCCGTAAGTATTTCAAGAAAACCTGGCCCGGGCTCACCACCAAAACCATCAGAATTTTCGAACCAGCCGGGCAGGCATGGAACGACACTCCTCCTGTCAAAGGATGAGAACTGTATAGTCCTGTAATTATCAGCAGGGAAATAACTCAGCCTATCTAAAGAGATAAGCTCATCAATAAGAGATCCGGTACAAATAACCTCATCTTGGTTTCGCACCGTATTGCATGAATGAAGAACTATTAAAGCTGTAACTAAAGCAAGTACCAGGATTCTCATAATGATAATATTAAGGTTTTAACATCTAAGTTAGTAAACAACAGTGAAAAATACTATCAGGAAATTTTTTATTAATTTTAATAGGTTCCAATACTATTATTTATGAAAGGTAAACAAGGTATAATAGTGATCCTGATAATACATTTCTTACTGGGCGGTTGTGCTGCTATAGCGGAAAAAATGGATGAGAGACGCGAAAAAAGAGAAAAAGAGATTGAAGAAGGATATGAAGCGGTGAAAAAAATGGTTTTCTCCGGCCTGTACACCTTTACCTCTAATTCAAATTATCTTTCTGTTAACTATTACGATGTAGAAGTCTTTTTTCCACATTTCGGCGCAGGAGATATTAAGAACCTGCCCGGAAGATCACATTTGAGGATAAATAGTAAACTTGAGAATCTGATGATAGAAGAAAGTGACATCCGCCACAGGGTTCTTGTAAGATTCACAGTAGACACTAAGACTGATAAATACATGATTAATATTGATATAGCCCCAAATTTCGATGCTAATCTTAATATCTCTTCATCTAAAATAAGCACCATAACTTACATGGGTAAAATAAGGCCTATTGAAAATGAAAAGGAAGAGGCAGAGAAATAATTTATTTATTATTTGCTGTAGTAAAACAGGTATCCTTGTAACTAATTAATAAAACAATTCATGCAAAAGGATAAAAACGAGTTTATTACCCAGGTAAATAAAAACAGGGATATTATCCAGAAAATATGCAAAGTATATTGTTCCGGAGATTGCAACCAGCATGATCCCAGCCAGGAAATAGTATACCAGCTCTGGAAATCGTATGGAAGTTTCAGGTATGAATCATCTCTTTCTACATGAATATACAGGGTGGCTTTAAACACTGCTTTCCAGTATATTAGAAGATACAAAGACTTCTATACTGACCTTCTGAATAATGCACTTGACAGGTTTGAAGCCCGGGAGCACTGGTTAAGAAAATACAGAGGATGGTTAATAGCCGGAATATTAATAATCTTTACCTTGCTTCTTATATCCGTTATAAAGGGAATCACAGCCTAAGACTCTGTTAAGTTAATGTTAAAGAAAAATAACATAGTTTATTGCAACATTTCTCGTTTTCGGCTGTCTTTAATATGAGAATGAAAACATTGGATTTTTATTAACAGGACCAAGAAGATTGCGAAATGTCATGAAAAAAATAATCAGCCTAATAGTAACAGTTTTTGTATTATCATCTCTCACTTTCGCAGTTAATCCTAAATTGCCTGTCGCACAAGGGAATACAAACAGCAAACTGGGTTTCTACACAGTTGAAAAGGCAGGAATGTTCCGGATGATAAAAGGTGAGCCGCTGCGTTCATATTATATAGCGTACGAGAATTCACCAGACTCAATTATTGTAGTTGTTGATGATAGCAGGAAAAAAATTAAAAGATACCTGGTCATATCTGAAGAACTTGTAATAGAATATGTTTGTTGTAAGAATGTATTCGGTGTCAGAATAATAGATGAACACTTTGAACAAGAAGGCTTCTCAACAACAAAACATAAACTGGACAAACAACAGTACTATCATCAGAGAGTCATAACCAGAGAACCAATATGCGAAATTGATTGTATAAAACTTATATCAGTTTATTATCCAAAGCTGATAAAGGATTACATGAAGATATTTGCTATGAAAGACTAAATATTTCTCTCCAATTTATAGGTTTAAGTTTAAAAAACAGGTTTGCCAGAGATGACAAACCTGTTTTTCTTTTGCAAAACATAGTATATAAGTGTTTTATTCACATTTTTTAATTTAATTTTACTATGTTTTAATATGAAAATGAAATTTACAACTTAAATCATTTAATTCTTAATTATGAAAAATACAATAAGAGCCTTATTCCTGATTTTATTTGTTTCTACTTATTGCTTCAGCCTGCATGCGCAGATCAAGGAGCCTGTATTTTCAGGTAAAGAAAGAGTTAGTATGTTTGCTAAACATATTGCCATGAAGGATGAATCATCACTAAGTGATCTTCACTGGCAGTATATCGGACCAACAAATATAAGTGGCCGATGTACTGATGTTGAGGCAGTTACTCCAAGAGGAGAATCTTATACAATATGGATTGGTTCAGCCACCGGCGGAGTATGGAAATCAGAGAATGAGGGCAGCACTTTCATGCCTGTTTTCGATGCTATGCCAACAGCGTCAATAGGTGATATAGCCATTGACGCCAATAATCCTGATATTGTATGGGTAGGAACAGGTGAAGCAAATATTTTCAGGAGCTCAAATTCGGGCTGTGGAGTATTTAAGACCACTGATGGAGGCAAGACATGGAAAAATATGGGTCTTGAAAATACCATGACCATCGGTCGTATCAGGATACATCCAAAAAATTCTGATATAGTATATGTTGCTGCTACAGGCCATGAATGGACAACCAAT
>DOZA01000132.1 GCA_003518245.1 Bacteroidales bacterium
TTTGACTTTTAAAAGCCATTTGATGAAAGGTAAACACCATAACATTAGCAATATAGGTATTACATCATCGAGTAGACTATATTAAATACTGGCTTTTGATACACCCCCTGAATAATTATTATACCCCCACCCCGTATGTGACATAAATCGGCAATATTATTACCAGGTCAGCCCCTGCATGAAACAGGACTGAAGCCAGCAGACTTCTTGTATACTGGATAAGAAATCCCCAGATTAAACCCAGTACAAGGGTTATAATTGCAAAAATCAACACATCAGGTGTATATGTGACCTGTAGATGAGCAGCACCAAACACAATAGCCGTTAAAACAACTGCCCAGGCAGGTTTGAAAAATTGATTTAGCGGCTTCAGGAATATTCCACGGAATATCAATTCTTCCATAAAAGCATTAAATAAAACAAATATTAATATCCATACAAGATTCGTTTTGATGAATTCTATGCCTATTGGTTGTTCAGGGTTTTTTATTGCCAGGAATCCCATTAAAAGAAACGACAGCATTCCTATGATCAATCCAGGAAGCAACTTGCCCCTGCTTATGTAAATGTCTTTCAGTTTAAATCCTGATAAAAAAAGGGGCATAAGTACAACAGAGAATATTATAATGCTGTCACTCATTTTTGCAAGTGCAATACCCCTGGGGGTTTCAATATCCAGTTTCCAGAGATCGGTTGTAAAGAATGATACAACCAGAAAGGCCAGATTGACAGCCATCAGGATAAAAAATAAATCACCAAAATTTTTATTTCCTGTTCGCCTGAATACTATCCACCCGGATAAGAATACCATTATGAAGGCAATGCGTATTATTAACATTATTGAAGCAGGAATAGACCCTGCAAAGGTTATATTTAGCAAAAAGACCAGGAGTAAGACGAAGAGTATCAGGATGAAGAATAACGGTTTTTGAAGTTTCATTTAGTCCAAGGTATTTATTAAAGGCTAAATTAATATTATTCACCATAGAGAACTCCAGGAATCGCAGTGTTACTCAGTGTACTCCGTGGTGAATTAATATATTGATGCATTACCTGCTATTAATAATCATGGTTTCTTTAAAAAATTCCACATAGGTACTTTCTTCATATACTCCTCATATTCTTTACCGAATTTCTTTATGTTATACTCACTCTCTTTCCTGGCTGCCAACCAGAAGCTGAAAAATGATATTATGCATAGTACAGTAGCCGGGATCGACCTGAAAACCAGGATAAATGCAATAGACCAGATAGCCAGTCCGAGTGACATTGGTTGCCTTATCCTGCCATATAATCCCTCCTTAATAAGTCTTGTTGACTCCGTAAAATTAGCTCCCTTTGATTTTCCCCTGTGCCTGAGCGCTACTATTGAAGTAATAACCAGGTAACCTGAAGGCAGGTAAAGAGCCAATCCAATTATCTGTAACCATAAAAAGTCCAGCCTGTTCCATGCTCCGTTATTCCCAATGGTTAGCTCAAGGACCATTACACTGAAAAAGATACTTAAGCCGGTATGCATATAAAACTCACTGCTGATCTTTTCCCTGATTGCATGTACAAGGCAATAACCATTTATGGCCCATATAATGACACAAATAATAATGCAAATCCATAAAGTGTTCATTTATCTGTATTATAATTATTTATCAGTTTTAATAACTGTAATCAATTAACTACTATTATGTGAATGATTTAAAGTTAAAAATAATTTCCTTTTATAAAGTTACTAAAGCAATTTGTACTTTGGCAAAATCTATTACATAACTTAGCCGTTTACTAAAAGTAATTCTCAGGTTTAATATATCATGAAGAAAAAAAACAGAAGACTTCTGAAGATTATTACTGCGACCGTTTTAGCAGGTTTAGGCTTGATAATACTCTTTGCAGGATTATTCTATTTACTTGTTTTATCAGGTGTATTTGGTCACCTGCCTGCTAAGGCTGATCTGTCTGAAATATCAGGCGAAGAGGCTTCACTTGTATTCTCTTCTGATAGTGTATTAATAGGGAAATTTTTTGCAGAAAACCGAACCAATGTTGATTGGGAGGATATCCCGGATCATCTTAAAGAAGCGCTGCTGGAAACGGAAGACAAGCGCTTCTATACTCATAATGGATATGATACAAGGAGCTATTTTCGTGTGTTTTTAAGAACCATATTGCTTGGTGATAAGAGTGGAGGAGGGGGGAGCACCATAACACAGCAGCTGGTTAAGAACCTGTACGGGCGTAAAGAGTACCGTTTTCTGAGCCTGGCGATAAATAAAATGAAGGAAATCTTAATTGCCACACGCCTGGAAGATGTTTATACCAAGGATGAACTTTTATTATTATACCTTAACTCGGTTCCTTTTGGTGAAGACCTGTTTGGAGTGGAATCTGCTTCTCAAAGGTATTTCAGCAAACATGTCAGTGAGCTTAAACCAGAGGAATCAGCCGTCCTGGTTGGTATGTTAAAAGCAAATACCCTGTTCAATCCACAGCTTAACCCGGAAAATTCGCTTGAGCGCAGAAATCTGGTTCTTACACTAATGAAACAAGATGGTTACCTTGAAGATGAAGAAGCTGATAGTTTGTGTAAGCTTCCTTTGAAAATTGAGTACAGGAACCTTAACCGGGATTCACATGCAGGGTATTTTGTTTATCAGGTTCAAGGAAGAGCCCAGGATATACTGGATTCAGTGAAAATGTCCAATGGCAATGAATATAATCTTAAAAAGGACGGGCTCAGAATATATACAACGCTGGATACCAAGGTGCAGGAAATAGGAATGGAGGCAGTGAAAAAACATATAGGGGTAATGCAACAACTTCTTGACAGGGAATTTGAGAACATGGGTTTCAAAAAACAATGGTATAAGGAAAGAACAAAGATAACCAGTGAAGATGAAAATGATACACTCAGGAGAAAAATACAGCTTTTTGATTGGGAGAATGGTGTCCATGTAAGAAAAATCAGCAGGATTGACAGCTTATGGCATTATTACAGGATGCTTAATGCCTCAGTGCTTATTATCAATCCAAAAAACGGAGCGGTAATCACATGGATTGGTGGAAATAACTACAGGTTGCTTCCATTTGATATGGTATTATCTCACCGACAGATAGCTTCAGCTTTCAAACCTGTACTTTATGCCACTGCTATAGAAAAAGGTATTTCGCCATGTGAATACCTTGAAAATGAGGAGAATATATATGAGGGTTACGAAGATTGGGAGCCTCAGAATGCTGACCTGATATCCACACCCGACAGCAGTGTTGCCCTTTGGTATTCCCTGACTCATTCCATTAACCTGCCAACTGTTGACCTTTATTTTCAAGTTGGAAGAAAAGACCTGGTCAGAAACTGTGAAAGACTAGGTTTTCCTGTTATTGAGGAGGATGCACCTTCAATTGCCCTGGGTGCTCTTGATCTGTCGCTTTATGAGATAGTCAGGGCATATAGTTCTTTTGCTAACAGCGGATTGATGAATGAACCTTTCATGATTACCAAAATAACTGATGTAAATAGCAAAATATTATATACCAGAGGTCACCATCAACCCGATACTATATTTACTCCTGAAACCAGCCAGTTAACGACTGCGATCTTACAGCAGGTTATTGAGCAGGGAACAGGATCCGGTATGCGAAGCAACTATGGAATAAAAACTGAGCTTGCCGGTAAGACAGGTACAGCCCAAAATTATTCCAATGCCTGGTTTATAGCATATACCCCTGAAATAGTCCTTGGTACGTGGGTTG
>DOZA01000351.1 GCA_003518245.1 Bacteroidales bacterium
GATACTTGACTGGACAAATGCCGAACATGGGTGGAATCACCTGGGGTCCTACTACCTGTCACCCGATAGTGCAAGGGTGATATTAACAAACCAGTCGGATGGAAGAACCGTTACTGGTGATGCAATAAAATGGGTAAAACAAAACTCTTACAAATAACACCAAATGAAGAAGCTAATAATAATAACAGTAATTCTGAATATCGTATTTAGTATGTCGGCACAGCAGGGGCTCACTCTCGAGACAGCCATGGATATAGCTGAAGCAAATAGCCCCTCAATAAAAAAGACAATGCTTAATCTTGTCAGGAGCAGGGAAAACCTTAATGCCCAGAGAGCAGCCATGAAATCAAATTTCTCACTCTCTGTTAATCCCTTTGAATATACCCATAACAGGGAATTCAATGACCTGATATCGCAGTGGAACACAAGGGAGACAACAACCAGCTTTGGTACTTTCAAGATATTACAGCCTATTGTAGCTACTGATGCTACAATATCATTAAACAACAGGTTCTCATGGCAGAACTCGTACAGCGAGTATAATAATACACGTACAAAAGGTTTCAGTAATAACCTGTCCATGAATATAAACCAGCCCCTATTCACCTATAACAGGACCAAGTTGCAAATAAAGGAACTGGAGATGGCACTGGAAAACTCACAGCTTAATTACGCCATACAGAGGCTGTCACTGGAAAGACAGGTAGCTCAGTATTTTTACCTGGTTTACCAGCAACAGCAAAGCCTCATTATTGCAGAAGAAGCATTTGATAACATGAAGAAAAGCTATGATATAATAAAGAACAAGGTAGATGCAGGCTTGTCGGCGCGCGAGGAGTTGTTCCANNGGTAGGGTGAGCCTGGACGATGCAAAGGATGATTTTAAACTGCTTATTGGTACAAGCCTTTATGACGATATAGTTGTTATACCCGATATATCTGTTGATACTATTGATGTTGACATAGCATTTGCTATTGATCACGGGCTGGCAAACAGGATGGAGTTGAGACAAAGAGAAATAGACATTGAAAACTCTGAATTTACACTTATTCAAACCAAGGCCCTGAATGAGTTTTATGGTAACCTGAACCTGTCAATAGGTCTTTTTGGCGATAATGAAATCCTTGGTGATATTTATTCCAGCCCTACTGATAACCAACAGGTATCCCTCTCTTTATCAATACCTCTGTGGGACTGGGGTGAGCGTAAATCACGTATAAAAGCCGCTGAAGCCTCTATTGAATCACAGAAGATAAGCTACGAGCAGGAAGAGAATGATATTATTATAAATATAAGAAAGGTATACAGGAATCTAACTAACCTTAAGAACCAGATTGAAATAGCCAGGCAAAATGTTAAGAATGCACAGCTCACTTACGAGCTTAACCTCGAAAAATATGAAAACGGGGACCTTACAGGTATGGACCTTAACATTTACCAGAACCAGCTATCGGAAAAACAATTATCACTCACTAACGCAATAATATCATATAAACTGGAACTGCTGAACCTCAAAATCCAGACTCTGTATGATTTTGAGAATAAAGAGTCAGTTACTCCAGTAAAAGCACTTGATCAGAAATAAATAACATAACAATAACTTGTCATGAAAATAAAATTATTCTATCTGCTATTCTTCGTACTGATCATCGCCGGATGTAATAACCAGGATGCCGGTCTTGAAGCTGACGTTGAGATACCCGTTTCCGTGGAAGATATAAAACTACGTTCAATTGAAGAATTTGTTAATACAACCGGTACTGTCTATCCGGTGGTAGACATTGAGATAAAATCTGAAATAGGTGCCAGGTACTACCTTGAAAAAAATCCTGCAACAGTCAAACTATGGCAGCTGGGCGACAGAATAAAGGAAGGGGCATTGATTGCAAGACTGGAGGATGAAGAATTTGAAAATAATGTTAAGCTGGAATTGTATGAGCTTAACCTGGAGCTGGCAAAGAGCAACCTGGAAAAACAGGAGTCGCTATATGAAAAAGGGGGTGTTACATTGAATGAACTGAAACAGGCAGGCTACGACTATACCAATGCACAAATAACAGTGGATAATGCCCGCATACAAATGGAAAAAATGAAAATTATTTCACCCTTTGATGGCGTGATCACTGAATTACCATATTACACCCAGGGCTCCAAAATAGAAACAGGATCGATGATAGCAGGTATAATGGATTACAAAACTATGTTACTCGATATTAACCTGCCCGAGAAATATATCAATATTATCGAAACAGGTAAGGAGGTAAGGATAACTAATTATGCACTTCCAGACGATACCCTTAAAGGCAAGATTACACAGCTTTCACCAGCGATAAATGCACAGACAAGAACTTTCCAGGGTACTATAAAAATAAGCAATCCCAAACTGAAACTGAGACCGGGAATGTTTGTAAAAGCAGATATAATTACTAACAGGGCTGATTCAGTTATAGTAATATCCAAGGATATCATTCTCTCAAGGCAGAGGGGAATGACAGTATTCGTTGTTAACAGGGGTGTGGCAAATGAAAGAATTATTTCTACAGGGCTTGAGAATAACGACGAAGTTGAGGTTGTGAGAGGCCTTAATACCAATGAAAGAGTGGTTACTGATGGCTTTGAAACCTTAAGCCATAATGCAAAGGTTAAAATACTGAAATAAGCATTCACAACATGAAAAAAATAGCCCGATTTGCAGTCGAGAACCCTGTAACAATACTTATGCTGGTACTGGGCATTATACTGCTTGGCATTATCTCATTTGGCAAACTGGGAACAGACCTGTTTCCCGATCTGAATAATCCTAAAATATATATTGAGTTGCAGGCTGGAGAACGTCCTCCTGAAGAGATGGAACAACAGTATGTCGACCAGGTTGAGTCAATTGCCATGAGACAAAAAGATGCTATCAATGTTTCATCTGTATCGATGGTAGGAACAGCACAGGTCGTGGTGGAATATGCCTGGAATAAAGATATGGATGAGGCATTCCTTGATCTACAGAAAGATATTAGCTCATTCAGCCAGAATGCTGACCTTGATGAGTTTAATATTACACAGTATGATCCGAATGCCACACCGGTGATGACCGTGGCACTGAAGCATGACAGGATAAACGATATGGATGAACTGAGACAGACAGCTGAAAATTACATCCGCAATGAGCTCATCCGTCTTGAAGGAATAGCAGATATCCAGCTGTCAGGTCATGAAGAGAGTGAAGTGGTTATTGAGACAAATGAGTATTTACTGGAGGCATATGATATTAGCACCAGTGATATTGCCCAGCAGATAAGCAGTTATAACCGCAATGTATCAGGCGGGTCAATAACCGACCTTGGAACAAGATACGTCGTTAAAGGAGTAAGTGTAATTGAAGAAGTTGAGGACCTTGAACATATAATACTTGGCTTCAGGGAGATAGCAGAAGGTTCACAGGCTGGCAGCACAGCCGGCACGCTGGATGCAGCCGAGAAAATACCCGTTTACCTGAATGATGTAGCAGATATTTTTGTTGATAATAAAGATCCTGAGAATATAGTTACTATTGATGGTGAGAGATGTGTGGGATTATCTATCTATAAAGAACCCCGCTACAATACTGTAAACGCTGTGGAAGAGCTTACAGAAGCTATTGAAGAACTCAAGAAAGCACTGCCAGGATATGAGTTTGTTATAGTACAGGACCAGGGGCAGTTTATTGATAATGCTATAGGTGAAGTAGAAGAGACAGCCCTGTTTGGTATTGTACTGGCTGTCTTTGTACTCTTCATTTTCCTTCGCCGACTTGGAACAACCCTGGTTGTAAGTATAGCCATCCCCATATCCATTATTGCAACTTTCAACCTTATGTATTTCAATAATCTAACTATCAATATAATGACTCTTGGTGGCCTGGCCCTGGGAGCAGGCATGCTGGTAGATAATGCTATTGTGGTGCTGGAGAATATTTTCAGGAATTTTGAATCAGGAATGTCGCTGAAAAATGCTGCCATAACAGGTACAGCCGAGGTAGGAGGGGCTATTACAGCTTCAACTATAACGACAATAATAGTCTTCCTGCCTATAGTATACCTGCAGGGAGCTTCAGGAGAGCTCTTCAAAGACCAGGCATGGACAGTGGCTTTCTCCCTTTTGTCATCACTATTTGTAGCTATACTTGTTATACCACTGCTGGTGACCACCTTCTTCAAAGATAAAAGATCGGGGAAAAAGATTAAGGCATTAAGCTTTAAATGGTATAGTACCTGGCTTGATAAAATAATCAACAGGAGAGGAATTGTTATAATCCTTTCGCTTATCCTGCTGGCCTGCACTGCATATATTATTCCCCGTGTTGGTAGTGAATTCATGCCCAGTGCCGAATCATCAGAATTTACACTCGAAATGAAACTGCAGGAAGGCACAAGGCTGGAAAGAACAGCAGAAACAACAGTAAAGATCGAGAATATTATTAAGGAATTGCTGGGGGATTGGGTTGATATGCTATACAGCCATTCGGGTATGGCAACAACCACAGGCAGCGCTGAAACAGATCTTTTCAGGGATGAGAATACTTCGTATATAAGAGTATCCCTGAAAGATGAGTATGCTATGCATGCTGATGAAGCAATAGAGTTAATACAGGAAAAGCTGGGCTCTTTCGATGATCTTGAAATAAGCTTCAGGAGAGAAGAGACTGCTTTACAAACTACTCTTGGCACTGATGAAGCTCCCCTTGTTATTGAAGTCAGAGGGGAAGATATGAATGTTATTGAAGATCTATCCACTCAGGTAAAGACACGACTAACTGAATCAGACAATGTTTATAATATAAGCAGCTCACTCGATGAGGGAACACCCGAAGTAGATATTGTTATCGACAGGTATAAGGCAAGTTTTTATAGTGTAAGTGTAGAAAGTATCATCTCCCAGGTACAGTCATACCTTACAGGCTCATCAGCAGGTGATTTTGAGCAGGGCGGAGAACTTAAGGATATAACAGTTAAACTGGAAGAGATACCTCTTAATAGCCTTAAGGATCTTATTATTAATGCCGGTTCGGTGTCCATCCCCCTGAGTGAACTGGCAGAAATAAACAGGGTGAGGGCACCCAGGGAAATCAACAGGAACAACCAGGTACGAACAGGCTATGTTTACGCTATGGTTGACAAATCGGTCCCATTTGACAGGGTTGTAAGGCAGACGGAGGAATCCTTGGCAGGCATAACTCTGCCTGTTGACTATCGTACTATTATAACTGGAGAGGAGCTGAAACGCAAAGAATCAATGAAGAACCTTACATTTGCTTTAATACTATCCATAGTATTGGTTTATATGGTTCTTGCATCCCAGTTCGAGTCTTTAATACACCCCTTCGTAATTCTTCTTACAATCCCCCTTGCAGCGGTTGGATCAGTCTGGATATTTTTCCTTCTGGGTAAAACACTGAATATAATGGCCTATATAGGTATTATCATGCTGGCAGGTATAGCTGTTAATGATTCAATAATACTTATTGACAGGATCAATCAGCTCAGAGGTGAAGGCCTGAACAGACGACAGGCTATAATTGAAGCAGGAGGACAAAGGATAAGACCTATTATCATGACCAGCCTTACAACCATACTGGCATTATTGCCTCTTACTTTTGGTTTTGGTGAAAGCGCCTCATTGAGATCACCCATGGCTCTTGCCGTTATAGGAGGGCTTGTTACTTCAACATTACTTACACTGGTGGTTATTCCCTGTGTTTACTGGTTACTTGATGTATTGAAAGATCTGGTAAGTGGAAAGAAAAAAAACCTAATCACCCAAGCCGGGTAAACTGCCATGGAATTTATAATTAAAAGAAAGACCCTGATCAGTATGCTCTTTATAGGGCTTACCCTGTTAGGATATATCTCTTACCAACAGTTGCAGGTTGAGCTTTATCCCAATGCTCAATTACCTACACTGATAGTACAGGTTAGCTCCTTATTGGATGTTGATCCTTCATATATTGAAAACCAGGCAATAATACCCGTTGAAGGAGCAATAGGTACACTGGACGACGTTGAGAAAATAGAATCTACCGTGACATCCAGGTATGGTACAGTAATGATTTACTATACTCAGGATGCCGATCTTAAATATTCATACCTCAAGTTGCAGGAAAAGGTCAACCTCCTTTCCCAGACACTGCCAGAAGAATTCATGATAAACATAATAAGAATAGACCTGGAGCAACTGAACAGCCAATTTATGGACTTGCAGGTAAGAGGCAGCGGAGGTGTCGACAGGATAAGGAACATAACCGATAAAGATATAAAACCCGAACTTGAGAATATAGATGGTATTGCAGGTGTTGAGGTGTTTGGAGGAAGGGAAAGCTCTATTGAAATACTGCTTGATGAAGAAGCATGCAAAGCCAACGGCATAACAATGAACAGGGTAAGGTCACTTATTGCATCAAACAGTAATGATAAAGTTTTTGCCGGACGTGTATATGAAAGTGATAAGAGGTTTTTTGTTAATATATCATCTGAA
>DOZA01000359.1:0-1318 GCA_003518245.1 Bacteroidales bacterium
TCAGCTTTAGCTGAATGTGCCTGAACAAATGAGTAGCAAAACTGTGTCGCAGACTATGGGGTGTTACATATTTCCTGATGCCTGCCTTTGAAACAGCTTTCCTGAAAATCTTTTCAATACTCGTAGCACTGTATTTATTACCATGCATAACCTCAAAGAGCCATTTAACAGGTCTGTAAACCCTGTAATATTCTCTTAATAAAGTTAGTAATTTTTCTGATAACAATGTATATCTGTCTTTTTTACCCTTTGATCCTTCAATTTTAATTAGTTTCCGGTCCGAATCAATGTCTTCTATACGGAGATTTATTAATTCATTTCGTCTTAATCCCCCTGAATATATTGTCATTAGGATACATTTGTGTTTGAGATTGGTGGTTGCTTCAAATAATTCATCTATTTCTTCTTTACTGAGAACAGTGGGTAGCCTAGTCTCTTTTTTGGGGCGCTTCATATCATAATATTCTTTCTCCCTTCCAAGCACCTTCTCATAATAAAACTTGATTGCATTAATCCTTTGATTCTGCTGACTGCTTGATATATTTTTTTTTCTTATAAGCCCCAGGATGTACGCATTAATCTCCTCCTTAGATATATCATCCGGATCCCTCATTGAAAAATATCTAAGGAAATCACGGAAATAAGCAGTGTAGGTATTTATTGTATTCAGGCTATATTTCTTCTGTTCCAATGTTTCAAGATACCCCGGTGGAAGATTATGTTCTCTGTGTTTGTGGGTTGCCGATGAATAAATTGATTTATTAGTGGATTTTTTATAAATCTTGTCCCGATAATATAAACCGTCCACATTGATAGTTGCCAATTGCTGTATAGCCTTCTTCAGATCTATTATACTAAACCGATCTTCATATATATACCAGCAGGACATAGATCTGCTCCAGGCAGTCCCGGGGATCTTTTTAATTGCTTCTGTTAATTCATAGCTATAAGCGAACATTAAACATATAACCTTTCTATCTTTATGAAATGTCCTTCTAAGTTTGATAGTTTTCATACAGCACATTTTTGTGAATACAGCAAAATTCCTATTCCAGTAATAAAGATAAGAAATAAAAAAAGAACCCACATCATATGGTGTGGGTTCTTTCTTTATGATCTCAGAATACTATTTCCTGCGCCTGGATGCTGCTTTGGACTGCCCTGATTTATTGCTTCTGCTTACCTTCTGAGAGGACCGGCTGGCCTGGCTCTTGCTGCGCGTTGCCTTACTCCTGGCTGAGACAGCTGACTTTGACCTGGCTGAAGAAGCTCTGCTCTGTACCTTCGCTGCAGGCTTCGATACCCTGCTTCTGGATGA
>DOZA01000359.1:1384-2818 GCA_003518245.1 Bacteroidales bacterium
ACAGCCGACCTGGAGCTGGCAGGTGAAGTTCTGCTCTGTACCTTCGCTGCAGGCTTCGATGCACTGCTCCTTGATGAGACAGCTGACCTGGAACCAGCTGATGACCTGCTGTTTTGAACCTTTGATGCCTGCCTTGAGGTAATGCTTCGCCCTGATGACCTTACCTGTGTGCTACGATTTGCAGCATTCCTGTTAGCAGGAGCCTTTACAGTTGTCCTGCGAGTAACAGTGGAATTGCGGCTGGTTGCAGAACGCGCCGTGTTACGGTTCACAGAACGTGTATGTGTCCTGGCATAAAGCTGTTCACCCGCTCTCCTGCGGTCAGGTCGTGAATAGGTGTTTCTGTATACACCCCTGTTAATATTTACTGTCACCGTGGGTGAATAAACCCTTACCCTGTTGCAGTAAAAATTGTTATACCCGCTGTAACGTATATGTTTCCATGGTCGGTAATGACGGTGATAATAGGTGTACCAGTTATAATGGTAACCGTAATAGAAATGCCAGTAATGAGTTCTCCATGGATTCCAGTATACCGGATAATAATCCCAGTACCATGATGATCGCCACACTACATAAGCAGGATGGTATATGTACCTGATAACAGGCCATCCGGCTATGTCATAATAGTTATACCTGACTACTGATATACCAGAACTACCGGTGTAACCAGGGTTGGGTGTTTCTGCATAATTGGGCTCTATAATATAATTCTTACCGTATAATGCTTCATCACCTATAAGCTGTATCTGCACTTCACCGTTGCGTAACTGCTCAACTATGAAAACAGCTACATCCTGACTCTCATGCTGATTAAGAAAAACCCTTAATGTTATATTATGAACATCTCCATCTACAAAATCAGAAACTGTAATATAGTCAACCATGTTATCACCATTCAGGTCGAGATTATTGATCCTTGAATCCTCACCGTTAAGATTCCTTTCAAAAGCTTCCAGTGTCTCAGACTCCTGAAACAACTTCATCACTGCGTAAAGGTTGAGGTTGTCACCCGGCAGACCAAGATATTCATCCTGCCAGTCCGGGACCCCCATTGCGCTCCATACTGGTAGCAGGAGTGCGAGGATCGATATGATAATTGATTTTTTCATCTTGTGCAATATTTCTTGAAGATTCGTTTCTTCATTATAATAACTGCAAAACCCGTACCAGAATCTGCAAGTGTCCATGGAATGGGTGCTAGAGAACTTTGAGATCGGGAGCGGATAGCGATAGAGGTAAGTGGGAATAGGCAATACCGGAACAGAGGAACCTGAACCCCGTGTTCTCGGGGGCGAGGGCTGCGAGCCCGACGAATTCTCCGGCACGGATCTTCCGCCTTCGCCTGGTGGCTTCGGCGGACAGAGGGAGATCCGCGCCAGCAGCTTGAAAGAGATCCGCGCCAGCGGTTTGAAAGAGATCCGTGCCAGCGGT
>DOZA01000222.1 GCA_003518245.1 Bacteroidales bacterium
GAAATTATAGCATCCGGGCTGGTGAGTATCCCTGACACCAGGGGATCATTCCCAATTATCAGTTTTCAGAACGGCACCAATACTTGTCACTCAAATGCCCCTAGTGTTAATCCCAATAATTCACTTTATTCCCTACTCAATGTAAATGCAGGTCTGGGATATATTATTATCATGCCTGATTATATTGGTTTCGGCGAATCTGAAGATTTTTTACACCTATACTACCATAAAGAATCAAGCAACCGTATTATCAGGGACATGATAAGTGCAGTTGAAGAATTTACAGACTATATTGAAGGATTAAGTATTAACAATGAAATATACCTGATGGGTTATTCACAGGGTGGGTGGGCAACACTTGCTCTGGTAAAAGATATTGAGCAGTACCCCCTTGATCATCTTAACCTAATAGCTGCTTCCTGTGGTGCCGGAGCATACGATCTTATTGACTTTACACAATACCTCTTTTCGCAGCAGACCTTCTCAAATCCTTTTTATTTCCCTTATTATATCGAGTCAAGGCGTCAGAATGGCATTATAAATGATCCGCTCAGTCTCTTTTTTAAAGAACCCTATGCCAGTATGATCCCAGGATTATTTGACGGGTCATTATGTAACGCTGAAATTAACTCAAATTTACCGAATACTTTAGATGAACTCTTTACAGACAATATACTTACAGGCTTTGATACAAATGCTTGCTTCCTGCCAATCAAAAATGAATTAATTGCCAGCAATATAACTCCATGGAAATCAATAACACCACTGCTCTTCACTCATAGTAATGGTGATCAGAGTGTCCCTTTCCAACAATCATTAAATATGTATAATAACCTTATTTCTGCAGGTACTGCTCAGAATAACCTGACTTTTGTGGAAATAGATGATATAGATCATAATGATGCAATTATTCCATGGGGGATTAATACCTTCTCATGGTTTATTAATTAATACCCGATAAAATGGACAAATTGCTACCCGGTAAAATACATCTGGGCATTGACATAGGCTATATCTGTAAACACGGTACTTATAAATAATCATGGGAGTATTGTATTTGAAGATTATTCTTACTGTCAGGGTAAACCTTTCAGGGTAGTTCTAAGAGTATTGAATGATATTAAAAAGAGATAGGTGGTGAAGATTCGAAATTGATACAGATGGAAAGGGATGATGAGATAAATTCTTCACGTTTATCTGATTTTGCTCTTAACAGCCTCTGTGCGGCAGGAACGGGTTCATTTCTTGACCAGCAGGCAAAAAGAATAGAAGTAAGAATTGAAAACGAATTTGGAGCCTTGGCTGAGAAATCAGAAAATCCTTTCAGAGGAATATCAATACTGGAATAATATCTTGAATCCGGCAGGGAAGAAACTTATCACATGCCTCCCGTAACTGAATCACAGGCTGTGTACAAAAAAAATATCAGGCGTGGTATATATACTTCCATTTACATGCATGCCCGGAACTATCGTCGCATCAGTATCAGGCGATTTTAAAAAAGATCATAATAATATTCCCTGGCTTAACTTTGCTTACGATGGGCAGCAAGACGGGTCTATTGAAACACACCTGCAAGCTTTTATGCACCAGGTACATGAGTATTTTGTCGGAAATAATTTCCATATTGTGAATAAAGATACTGCTACTGTTTATTAACAAGATCCCATACTAATCGACTAAAAGGAAAATAATTACTATTTTTCGGTGTTTTTTGAAATTATTATTATCAGGTATGGGAGAAATTGATATTCTTTTAGGATTGCAATGGGGTGACGAAGGAAAAGGCAAAATAGTTGATGCGCTGACTCCTGAATATGATATTATTACAAGATTCCAGGGAGGGCCAAATGCAGGTCATACTCTTGAATTTGAGAACGAAAAATATATTTTACACACCATACCATCAGGTATATTCAGAAAGGATAAGCTGAATATTATCGGTAATGGACTGGTTATTGACCCTTCTATATTTCTAAAAGAGGTAAAATCAATAAAAATACCACTGGCTGAACTGGTTGATAAGCTAATAATATCAAGCAAGGCACATATTATTCTTCCCACACACCGACTGCTTGATGCTGCTTATGAGAATGCCAAGGGTGATATGAAAATAGGTTCAACACTAAAGGGCATAGGACCGGCTTATACTGACAAAACTTCAAGGTCTGGAATGCGCACCGGAGATCTTTTCAGTAAAAATATCAATGAGATATATAATAAACACAAGCAGAAACATCTGGATATACTTGAGCGATATAATGCTGATATTAACCTGGAGAAAGCAGAAAAGGAATGGTTTGAAGGAGTGGAATTAATTAAAAAATTCAGGGTAATTAACACTGAATATTTCATAAACAGGAATCTTGCCGAAGGGAAAAAAATACTTGCCGAAGGTGCACAGGGAACAATGCTGGATATTGATTTTGGCTCATATCCTTTTGTTACATCTTCGAATACCATTAGTGCAGGAGCATGCTCTGGTATGGGAATATCTCCTAAGACCATAGGTAACATTTTTGGCATATTCAAGGCATATTGCACCAGGGTAGGCGGAGGTCCTTTCCCTACTGAATTACATAATGATATAGGCCAGAAACTCCGTGATAACGGCCAGGAATACGGATCAACAACAGGCAGACCCCGTAGATGCGGATGGCTTGACCTGCCTGCTCTGAAATATTCATGTATGATTAATGGTGTTACCTCCCTGTTTATGACTAAAGCTGATGTATTGAACAGTTTTGATAAGATAAGGGTATGTACCAGTTACAGGGTAAATAACACATTTGTCGAGGAATTACCTTTTGATACAAATGTTGATATTGAGCCTGTATTCATTGAGATGAACGGATGGAAAAAGGATATTACCGATATCCGTGATTACGATAAGCTGCCATCAGCCCTGAGGGATTATGTAGGTTTTATTGAGAAAGAAACTGGTATACCAGTGGATATGATCTCCGTTGGCCCGGATCGATCCGAGACTATTATAAGAGGAAAAGCCTGATTTGAGTCATGAGCCCTGAGCACACTGGTGCAGGGTTAAACATTCTATGAGACTGATTCATCACCCTCTACTCATCAATATAAAGCCATGATTCAAACTCTACAGTATCCTGGTATTGTGATAATCTTTTGAATGCAAAGCTGATATCTTCATGAACTTCGGCAGAAACCAGCCGGAAACGGTTTTCAGGCCCATCAATTATCTGAGCGTTATAACCCATTGATAAATAATAATTAAGATAATCATCAGCATATTCAGGAGTAAGAAAACTGCCAACAATAATATGATATTTAAATCTTGCTTCCCATTCAAGCTGAGCCTGCTCAACAGCCTGTATAGAATCAAGACGGGCCTGTTCAATAACCATCATTTTATCTATCTCAGACTGTATAGAATCGGCAACCCTTATACTATCCTGCTTTGCCAGCCAAACAGCCATAGTGTCAGCTTTTGACTTACCGAACCAGCCCTTCTTTTCAATAAATTTACATGAATTACTCAGCATGATAAATGCGAGTAATATTGTAACTAAAGCTTTCATATCTATACTTATTATTTTACTATTTAACAAATATATAAATAATTAGAATGACATTAAAAAGTATGAATATAAGTCAAAACCCCAGATAAAGCAAAATTTTGTATATTCGGTGAAAATTCCATAATCCTAAAAATAATACAATGAAATCGATAGTTCAGTTCTTTGAAGAAAATGTCAATAAATTTGGCAATAATGTTTACCTGTGGGAAAAGCCGGGGGACAAATATGAAGGCACAACCTATTCAGAGATCCGTAAGCAAGTTCATGAATTTGCTGCCGGCATGCTTCAACTGGGTTTAAGAGAAGGCGACAGGGTAAGCCTGCTGTCGGAAGGATGCAATAACTGGATAGTAAGCGAACTTGGTGTATTATATACCGGAGCAATCAATGTTCCTCTCTCTACCAAACTTAATTCCGGGGAGGTGAAATTCAGATTAAACCATTCTGAATCAAGATTTATTATGGTTTCGGCTCTGCAAACCCCAAAACTTATGGAGGTAATTGATGAATGTAAAACAATTGAGCAGATCATATGCTTTGAGAAGAAGGAAGAATATGAAGATAACGAGCAGAATTTCAATCATGTAAGAAAGATAGGGAAAGAATGGCTTGCCAAGCCGGGAAACACTGAAAAATTTGAAAAGATATACAGGGGAATAAGTCCTGATAATTTTGCCAATATATGCTATACTTCTGGAACAACAGCCGATCCAAAAGGGATTATACTCACTCATGGTAACTATATAACCAACTGTTATCAGGGCTACAGTCTTATGGAACTTCCCCCTTACTGGAAAACCTTACTATATCTCCCCTGGGATCATTCTTTTGCACATACGGCTGCGATTTTTGCTTTCATGGGTAAAGGGGCCAGCATCGCATCTGTGAAACAGGGTAAAACACCAATGGAAACACTTAGGAATTTCCCAAACAATATGCGCGAAATAAAACCGAACCTGTTACTGAGTGCACCAGCCGTATCCAAAAACTTCAGGAAGAATATTGAAAAAGGAGTAAGGGAAAAAGGAAAATTTACCTCGTTTATGTTTGACACGGGCCTGAAGATAGCATATGCATACAATAGAGAAGGCTGGAATAAGGGGAAAGGAGCTTCTATATTATTAAAGCCACTGGCTAAATTCTTTGATAAGCTTGTGTTTTCGAAAATACGTGATTTCTTCGGTGGTGAACTTGAGTATTTTATTGGAGGTGCCGCATTGCTTGATATCGAGCTGCAAAAATTCTTCTACGCTATTGGTGTACCTGTATACCAGGGCTACGGGCTCTCGGAAGCATCTCCTATTATTTCATCAAACTCCAAACACAACCACAAACTTGGTTCTTCAGGCAAACTGGTAAACAATATGGAATTTAAAATATGTGATGAAGAAGGTAATTCATTACCTGTGGGTGATAGAGGAGAAATTGTCATTAAAGGAGGTAATGTAATGTATGGTTACTGGAAGAACGAAATTGCAACAAAAGAAACCATAAGAGATGGCTGGCTGCACACAGGTGACCTGGGATACCTTGATGGAGACGGCTTTCTTTATGTACTGGGACGTTTTAAAAGCCTGCTTATCTCTGATGATGGAGAAAAATATAGCCCTGAGAGTATAGAAGAGGCAATAACAGAACAATCAAAATATATTGACCAGTGCATACTACATAATAACCAGCAACCATATACGGTAGGACTGGTAGTTCCTAACCAGCATATCATCAAATCTTACATGGTTGAGAAAAAAATAAATGTAGATACAGAAGAGGGAAAAAGAGCAGTACTTATGCTGATTGAAAAAGAAATAAACGAATACCGTACCAGTGGAAAGTATGGTAAAATGTTCCCTCAGCGATGGCTGCCGGTTGCACTGGGCATCCTTGATGAGGGATTTACTGAAGAAAATGGGCTTGTCAATGCCACAGCTAAAATTGTAAGAGGCAAAGTAATAGATAAATATAAAGAGCTTGTGGATTTCCTATATACACCAGCAGCAAAGGCTATGTCCAATGAAAGAAATATTGAAGCTATAGAAAAAATGAATCTTGGATAAGAAGAACAGTATCATGAAAAGAAATAGGATATTAGTTCTTTGTGCCATAATGATTGGTCTCTCTTCGTGCGGGCAAAATGAAGAATCAGAATGGGCAATTGCAGATAACCCAATATTAACGCAATGGGCTGATGATATTGATCCTTCAAATCCATGGCCTGAATACCCACGACCGGATATGGTAAGAGAAGAATGGATAAACCTGAACGGTCTGTGGGACTACACTATTACCGGGAAAGATGAACAGCCAACAGTATGGGAAGGGAAAATACTTGTACCCTACCCTGTTGAATCGGCACTGTCAGGAGTAAAGAAAAGGATCAATGAAAATGAATACCTATGGTACCGGACAGAATTTAAGGTCCCTGCTTCCTGGAAAAAGAAAAATATATTTTTAAATTTTGAAGCCAGCGATTGGGAAACCACGGTTTGGGTTAACGGCAATATGGCAGGAGATCATAAAGGAGGGTATGATCCTTTCTGTATGAATATTACCCGGTATATTAAGAAAGGAAAAAATCATGAATTACTGGTAAGAGTCTGGGATCCATCAAGTAAAGGTCCGCAGGCCAGGGGGAAACAGGTTACTGACCCTCACGGTATATGGTACACTCCCTCATCAGGAATATGGCAAACAGTCTGGATTGAACCGGTTGATAATGTTTATTTTCGCTCCTTCCAAACTGAAACAGATATCGAAAACGGGCAGATATGGATCCAACCTGATATAGTAAATATGCATGACGGGATATCAACAAGGGCCAGTATCATTAAAGAAAAGAATATAATTGAAGAAAAAGAAATATCCGGTGATAATGAAATAATTTTTACTCTTGATGATTATGAACTGTGGTCGCCTGATAAGCCTGTCTTATATGATATTGAAATAGAGTTAATAGATAATGGTCAAGTAATTGACAAAATTAAAACATATACAGGGTTCCGGAAAATCTCTATTGGGAATGATGATGATGGTTTTACACGTATTTTGCTGAATAATAAATTTGTATTTCAGAACGGACCTCTTGACCAGGGTTTCTGGCCTGACGGATTATATACTCCACCAACTGAGGAAGCAATGCGTTATGACCTCGAGATGATAAAGAAGATGGGATTCAATATGCTACGCAAACATGTAAAGGTTGAAAACAGGCGCTTTTACTACTGGTGTGATAGAATGGGAGTACTTGTCTGGCAGGATATGCCAAATGGTGATCAGCACATTGGCAGAAATGAAAACGATATTGATAAATCAGAAGAGGCTGCCAGGCAATTTGAGATAGAGCTCAGTAAGCTTATCAAGACAAAGTATAACCATCCTTCTATTATTGTATGGGTTCCGTTTAACGAAGGCTGGGGTCAGTACGACACGGGCAGGATAACAGAATTCATTAAGGAACTTGACCCTACCAGGCTGGTTAACAGTGCCTCAGGATGGACAGACAGGGGTACTGGAGATATCCTTGATATCCATCATTATCCCGATCCCAGATGCCCAGAAGCAGAAGATAACAGAGCGATTGTTCTTAGTGAATTCGGTGGTCTCGGTTTACCTGTGCAGGATCATACCTGGGAACAGAAAAACTGGGGTTATAAGAACATGGAAAATACTGATGCCCTTCTTAAGAAATATGATGAATTTTATAAAATTATCCATAGCATGGTTAAAGAAAAAGGCCTCAGTGCATCAATATATACCCAGATCACTGACGTGGAGACTGAAACCAACGGTCTTCTTACCTATGACCGCAAGATAAACAAGATGGGGGCTGAGAATTTGTATCCGATAAATACAGGGCAGAAAAAATGATAGGCTGAAGCTCCCACCTTCGCTGGCGCGGATCTCCTGATCCGCGCCATCTTTTAATTCACACCACGAGCCTGCTTTTGAATGGCAGGAATGTCATAAAGTCGGCATGATGTACAATATAAGCTTCTGTGGTCCTTTTTATATGATCTCCTTCACCGGCATGTGCAGCTATTATATGGCTTACTTCAGGGGGCAAACCGCACTCCTCTGCCAGTGAAACACCCGAGAAAGGATGCCTGAGATACTTACCATATGTGCCCTGCACAGCATTACCTTTTTCATCCTTCACATATTCAAGTAACTTACCTACATCAGCAAGTATTGATCCCGAAATCAAAACATCCATATCAACCGGTAATTCTTCACTGAAGAAATCATTTATCTTCTTACCACTCTCAAGGGCTATATGAACGACACATCTCTTGTGGGCCATAAAACTAACTTTAAGATCAGGGCCACAGAGCAGTGTGAACGGAATAGTTTTGAGGTCATCAGCAGTGAGAACACTTCTTTCAAGGGCTATTTCCCATACCCTGGCGGTTTTTTCCCTTAATTCATCGTTTGAAATCCAATCAAGTTCGGGCCAGAGATCATAAACTATCTTGTTCATATTAATTCTGATTTAAAGATTTGATATTATTTCATCGGTCATCATAATAGTACTGGCTGCTCCTTTGTCAATAACATCAGGTTTACCAGGCATCTTCATCATGTCATAGGTACGAACCTTGCCTTCTTCAATAACTTTTGCAACAGCCTTGCGAATTTTGGCAGATATGTCTTCCTCATTTAAATAATCAAGCATCATACATACCGATTCAATCATAGCTATAGGATTTACAATAGGAGTATCATACTCGGCATATTTCGGTGCTGAGCCATGTGTGGGCTCAAAAACGGCAACACCATCAGCTGAAAATTGTGCTGAGCAGGCAAACCCGAGACCTCCTATCAAACCTGCAAAAGCATCTGAGACTATATCACCGAACATATTTCCCGCAACAATAACTCCATAATTTTCAGGATTTTTTGTAAGCCACATCATTTGTGCATCTATATTGGTGTTCCATAGTTGTATATCCTGAAACTCATTTTTCTGGATATCCCTGGCAAGCTTAAGCATCATGCCCGAAGTTTCTCTTATAACATTGGGTTTCTCACAGACAGTAACTGATTTATAACCATATTCACGTGCATAATTAAATGCTGCCCTTACTATCCTTTCTGTGGCCGTTTTAGAAAATATCCTCGTTGAAACTGATATCTCGTCAATAGGCACACTTCCGAAATTCTTAATAAATTTCGGGTGTGTCATTAATGCTTTGTAAACGAGTGATGGTGGGTTCGACCACTCGACTCCACCATAAAGACCTTCAGTATTTTGCCTGAAGATGGCTACATCGACTCTGGGTTCGTCAAATGAACCTTCAGCATTTCGTCTGATAAAATTTAATGGATTACCCTTATNNTCCGGCATGGACGCAGGCATATATCAAGGTTAAAATGCTGCCTCAGACCAACTATAGGACTTGAATAAACCAATCCTTTACCTTGAAGTGACGGATCCAGCTCACTGACTGCTTCATCTTTGGGCTTTGAGGTAATTGCTCCAAAAAGAGCAATCTTATGTTTATCAATAAGATCAATGGTTCTTTCGGGAAGAGGATTACCATCCTTGCACCAGAATTCCCATCCTATATCCCCGTGAATATACTCAGCATCAAAGCCTGCGGAAGTTAATACACGTATAGCTTGCCTTAGCACTATACCCCCGATGCCATCACCCGGCAACACTACAATTTTTCTTTTAGACATAGTATGATTTGCTTTAAATTTTTAAGTTTTAATATGGTCAGTTAAAATAATAATTTTTTTTTATTAAGTAAAAACTGTTTTATAATATAATATTTAAATCTAAGTCATTTTTTGATACCTTTGCAGTCAATATTCTATAAATACAATTATTTTTTAACCTGATATGATTTTTGATAATTTGGAGCCAGCAGGTATTTGGAAATATTTCAAGGAGATTTGTAAAATACCAAGACTTTCAAAAAATGAAGAACGGATCAGACAGTATCTTATTGATTTTGCTAAAAACCATAACCTGGAATGCAAAATTGACACTATTGGCAATGTATTGATTATCAAACCGGCAAATCCTGGATATGAAGACAGGAAAAGTGTTCTGCTTCAAAGCCATATGGACATGGTTGGGGAAAAAGATGCGGCAACTGAACACGACTGGGCAAAAGATCCTATCATACCA
>DOZA01000338.1 GCA_003518245.1 Bacteroidales bacterium
AAAAAAATCCCTTATATGATGACCGGTGAATTCGCGGGATCAGAGATGAAGGATATGACTTATGAACAACTGATAGACTGGGTCAAACCGACCGAGGGTGCTTTCAGGGTTGTCACAGGAAATTTCGTAACCACGGAGGAAGGTACCGGTATCGTACATATAGCACCTACCTTTGGAGCCGATGACCAGAAGGTGGCAAGGGAGAATGATATACCTGCATTGATGGTGAAGCTTAAAGATGGTTTAATGAGCCCCCTGGTGGACAGGAAAGGAAGGATGGTACCCGTGGAAAATATGGATCCTTCTTTTGTTGAGAGGTATGTTAACCTTGATACTTACTCACCTTTTGCAGGCCGCTATGTCAAGAATGAATACAGTGATCAGGATGCCGGTGATGATGATACACTGGATATTGATATAGCCGTAAGCCTCAAGCAGGCAGGTAAGGTTTTCAGGATAGAGAAACATATACATAATTACCCGCACTGCTGGCGTACCGACAAGCCTGTCTTATACTACCCTCTTGATTCGTGGTTTATCAGAACAACAGCCCTGCGCGACAGGATGATAGAGCTGAACAATACCATCAACTGGAAGCCACAGTCAACAGGAACAGGAAGGTTCGGCAAGTGGCTTGAGAACCTTGTGGACTGGAACCTGTCAAGATCGAGGTACTGGGGAACACCATTGCCCATATGGGTTACAGAAGATAATACAGAAGAGAAATGCATAGGCTCAGTAGCCGAATTTAAAGAAGAAATAGATAAGGCGATAGAGGCAGGACTGATGAAAGAGAACCCCCTGGCCGGGTTTAAGGATGGGGATAACAGTGCTGAGAACTATGAGCAGTTTGACCTGCACCGTCCGTTCGTGGATGAAATAATACTGGTAAGCGATTCGGGCAAGCCGATGAAGAGGGAGATGGACCTGATAGACGTATGGTTTGACTCGGGGGCAATGCCATATGCACAGTATCATTATCCCTTTGATAAGGAGGTGAATTTCGGTAAGGTTTTCCCGGCCGATTTCATTGCCGAAGGCGTTGACCAGACAAGGGGATGGTTTTTTACCCTGCATGCTATTGCAACAATGATCTCCGATTCAGTCTCATTTAAGAATATTATCTCAAACGGGCTGGTGCTTGATAAGAACGGTAACAAGATGTCAAAACGGCTGGGTAATGCCGTCGATCCTTTTGATACCATTGAAAAATACGGTTCAGACCCCCTGCGCTGGTATATGCTTACCAATGCACAACCATGGGATAACCTGAAGTTTGATATCACGGGAGTGGATGAAGTAAAGAGAAAGTTTTTCAGTACACTATATAATACATATTCTTTCTTTGCACTGTATGCCAATATTGACGGCTTCACTTTTAAAGAAGAAGAAGTTCCTTTAGATGAAAGACAGGAGATAGACAGATGGATAATATCATTGCTTAATACCTTGGTTGAAGAGGTTAACAACTGCTTTGATGATTATGATATCACCCGGGCAGCAAGGGCTATACAGAATTTCGTGACCGAGGATCTAAGCAATTGGTATGTCAGGCTCAACCGCAAGCGATATTGGGGAGGTGAATATAATAAAGATAAGATAGCTGCATACCAGACATTATACACATGTCTTGAAACAGTCTGCAGGCTGGCTGCTCCGGTAACACCTTTCTATATGGACAGGCTTTTTATTGATCTGAACAGCGTCACAGAAAAATTTGATGAGAATTCAGTACACCTGACTGATTTTCCATCCTGGAATGATGATCATATAGATAAAGAACTGGAGAAAAGGATGGATATAGCCCAGAAAGTGTCATCAATGATCCTCGGACTGAGACGCAAGGTAAGCATTAAAGTAAGGCAGCCGCTGTCAAGGATAATGATACCTGTTACCAATGGTAAGTTCAGGGAACGGTTTGAAGCAGTTAAAGACCTGATAATGTCAGAGGTTAATGTTAAGGATGTTGAATATATCGATGATACCTCGGGCATACTGGTGAAAAAGATAAAGCCTAACTTCAAAATGCTTGGGCCACGGTATGGTAAAATGATGAAGCAGATATCAGCAGCCATAGGATCACTGGAGCAGAGTAGTATTATACAATTTGAGATTAATGGCAGATGCAGCCTTAATATTGAAGGAGAAGAGATAAAGCTTACACTTGATGATGTTGAGATAATATCCGAGGATATACCGGGCTGGCTGGTGGCCAATGAAGGAACACTGACGGTGGCACTGGATGTGACAGTTACAGATGAACTGAAACAGGAGGGTATAGCCAGGGAATTTGTGAACAGGATACAGAACCTGCGTAAAGAGAGTGGTTTTGATGTGACCGATAAGATACATGTGTCGATTGAAAACCTGGAAGAGATAGCCGGGGCCGTGAAAAAACATTCGGGATATATCAGTTCACAGACCCTGGCCGATCATATCGAATTATCCTCTTTCGAAGAAACGAAAGATGTGAGCTGGGTCGATATAGATAATATTCCGGTCGGGATACGAATAAGGAAGTCATGACCTGATGCTGTTAATGCCTGTTTTACAGTTGATTATAAGCTTGGTGCAAAGAACTTTTTATTGCCAGGTATGAAAAACAAATCGATTTATTAATAAATAGTAAATATTAAATAAAATACTATCTTTGAAACAGTCCAAAATTTAGGGTTATGGAGGAGAAGACAAGATATTCAGACGAGGAACTTCAGGAGTTTAAGGATATTATCCTGGAGAAGCTGGGGAAAGCCAGGGAAGACTATGAGATTCTTAAGAGTAGTATAACTCACGAAGAAAGTAACGATACTATGGATACCTCTCCCACCTTCAAGGTGCTTGAGGAGGGGGCCACCACTCTTTCAAAAGAGGAAGCAGGGCGACTGGCCCAGCGGCAGCTGAAGTTTATTCAACACCTGCAGGCAGCTCTTGTCAGGATTGAGAATAAGACCTATGGCATATGTCGCGAAACAGGTAAACTTATCTCCAAAGAAAGGCTGAGGGCTGTACCTCATGCCACTCTTTCTATCGATGCCAAAAGGGCGCAGAAATAACCAACAAAAGAATAACAGGGCCTGATAGAGCAGCCTGTGCTGAGCTTGTCGAAGCAAGCGATTGTCAGGGGGAGGTGGTGAACTTCCTCTCCTCGCCCCCGACCCCGTTAGGGGTCAAATAATAAATATTTTTTCCTGCCAGATTATTGTTAAATTGCAGCTACCAATAAGATTTATCCATGATCCCTCACCATACTATAGAACAGATACTTGACGCAGCGCATATCGAAGATGTTGTGCAGGAATTCGTCTCTTTAAAGAAGAGAGGGGTCAATTATATCGGTCTCTGCCCTTTCCATAATGAAAAAACCCCCTCCTTCACCGTCTCCCCGTCGAAGGGTATCTTCAAATGCTTTGGCTGTGGCAAGGGAGGCAATGCAGTTAATTTCATTATGGAACATGAATCGCTCAGCTATCCTGAGGCTCTTCGTTACCTGGCCAGGAAATACCATATAGAGATAGAAGAGAAGGAGCTGACAGCCGAAGATATAGAGCGCAAGAACGAGAGG
>DOZA01000365.1 GCA_003518245.1 Bacteroidales bacterium
TGGGTTGAAGGCATGCAGGCTCCCGGCATGCCATTTGTCTCAACTACACCAACAAAGCTTATCTTCAGGTTTTCTTCTGTCAGGGTTGCTGTTGCCGGTAGTTCTTCCAGCAATGGTGAATCAGAATGCATATTGGCACATAGGATGTCAAACTCAGCCTGCTCTATCCTGTCCTGCAAAATTTCCTGCCCATAATCAAATTCATGATTACCTAGTGTGGCAAGGTCAAAACCTATACTGTTCATCAGGTCTATGACCGGGTATCCTTTTTCCTCGTAAAAATCAACTATGGGATTACCTGAAAACATATCACCTGAACTTACTAGAAGTATATTTCCCTCTTGCCCTGCTTTATCAATAATGTATTTTACCTTACTGAAATTATCAATCTGCGAATGATTGTCGTTAATGAAGAATATTGATAAGTGGCTTTCCGTGTCCTTCTTCTTTTTATTTTCACAGGAGCTGAAAGAAAGAATAGCTGCAATATTGATGATTGTTAATATAAATAAAGGACGCCTTATTGTCATGATATTGTTTTTTTATAATTATTTCAAAGTATGAAAATAGTAATTATGCTGTATCGAAGGCTATGTCTTTAATAATAAAATTTAATTTTGTTTTCAATATTAACTACTGCATAACCTATTTAGTTCAAAAAGGATTACTTTTAACAAAAAAATATTATTATGAAACAAACAATTGCATATTTTCTTATTACCGGATTGGTTTTTATCTGGGCCTGTAGCACAGGAAATAATCAGTTAAGCCCACAAGAAGAATCTGAAGGCTGGGAATTACTTTTCGACGGCCAGAGCCTTGACAATTGGAAAGCCTATAATGCAGAAGAAGGCTTTGCCGGTTGGTCAGTTGAAGACGGTCTGCTGGCAGCAGGTGGGGAAGGAAGCGATGAACATGGATATATAATCACAAAAAAGCAGTATGATAATTTTGATCTTAAGTTCGACTGGAAAATAGCAGATGGTGGAAACAGCGGTGTGATGTATCATGTTATTGAATCTAAAAATTTCCCAACTCCTTATCTCACAGGTCCAGAATACCAGTTAATAGACGATATTGGCTTCCCTTCAGAACTTGAAGACTGGCAGAAAGCAGGAGCTGATTATGCCATGTATCTGCCTGATGATTCAAAAAAGAATCTGAAACCTGTTGGAGAATGGAACTCATCAAGAATTGTGTTTGACAACGGACATGTGGAACACTGGCTAAACGGGGAGAAGATTCTCGAATTTGAAGCCTGGACAGAGGATTGGTTTGAACTTAAAAACTCAGGCAAGTGGGAGGATGCTCCTGAATATGGTATGTCTTCAACAGGACATATCAGTCTGCAGGACCATGGCAGCAAGGTATGGTTCAGAAATATGAAAATAAAGGAACTGCCAAAGAAGGAAGGTGAAGAAATTATTCTGTTTAATGGTAAAGACCTGACCGGGTGGATACCTTATGGTACTGAGAAATGGTATGTTGAAGATGGATTAATGGTCTGCGAAAGCGGTCCTGATAAAGAATACGGATATCTTGCCACAGACAGGTATTATAAAGACTTTGACCTTTCAGTTGATTTCAAGCAGGTTTCAGATGGTAACAGCGGTATATTTTTCAGATCAACCGTGGACGGAACTAAAATCTCTGGCTGGCAGGTTGAAGTAGCACCAAAAGGTCATGATTCAGGTGGTATATACGAATCATACGGCAGGGGATGGCTGCATCAGATACCTGACGAGATGGAAGATTATCTTAAGGAAGGTGAATGGAATACCATGCGCATCAAGGTTGTAGGTTCAGAAGTTACAACATGGCTCAATGGGCAGGAGATGACCAGGCTGGATGATCTTCTTATAGGCAAAGCTAATGGGCGCATTGCATTACAAATACATTCAGGGGGAGGAATAAAAGTACTATGGAAAAACCTGGTGCTTCAACCACTGTAAATAAGAGTACAGTGGTTCCTTTAAGACTAAAACTGTTATTAAAATCCAAAAAAATAAGTTTCGGAATAATCGCGATTAACCGCTAACATTCATTTTCTATTTTTTAGATCATAAACAACAGACCATTGCGATTCCCGGGAGCCATCAGGGCTTCCCCAGGATACTGTTTTAAGCAGGTTCATAGCATCATGGGAAGTATGTATTTTATTCTTTTGCAATGATTTATGTATTTTCACATACCTGTTGTTTGCATTTCTTTCACTCAGTGTTCTGTCTTTTACAAGTGAGTTTGTAATAATCTGGTAAGATGAATCATTATCACTACGAATGAATTGCATCTGTCCGTCCTGGTACTCAATAATAACAGAATTACCTTCAGAATCTGCTATAAGATAATGATGTGATATCGTATTAATATCTTCATCAAAAACATCATACCTGCCAGCAATTTGAACTGTATCCCCCAGTTGGATGATATTGGCCTATCAACACATTTTTTAAATCAAAATGAAGGTCAAGATTTCGACCAAATAGCTTATTATTCTCATCACTTACAGAGAATAAACTGCATGCTACTTTTGCATTTTTTCTCATTGTATGGTTTTCCAGCCTGAGGATATCAGAATAATCCCCGTAATACCTGAATGTGAATATCTCATTTACAGCCTCTATTGATGCTATTGTCTTTAAGGTATCAGGTGAAGTTTCCGTGTTGTCATAAAATGAAAGCTTAATTTCATTACTGGGATTATTGTTTGTTCCACAGCTAAACAGGATAATACTAATAACCAGTAGTATTTAAAAAAGATTAGGTATTGACATTAATACATTTGTTTTATAATTGATACAATAAAAGCAGACATAAGATTAAATAGAGAGAATGTAACTTACTTTCCTATACAGAAGTTTTTGAAAATATTGCCCAGTATCTCATCTGTCGATATCTCACCGGTTACTTCACCCATGTAGTGTATAGCCTGTCGGAGGTCAATGGCAATTAGGTCCTCCGGTATACCTTCATCAAGTCCGTTGAGTACACGATCAAGGCTGTCTGAACATTCTTTAAAGGCCTGATAATGCCTGAGATTGGTAACTATCAACTGATGAGATACTGAGCCTGAGACCTCATATTTTTCTGTTAGTTTTGAAATAAGATCTGGTATTCCCTGTCCTTCTGTTGCTGAGATCATTATACAACTATATCCAGGACATTTCATTTCTTTCCTGATAATATCCAGCTGTCCTTTGTTTACACGATCAGTTTTGTTCACTACAAGTAGTATTCTTTTTCCCGTCTTCTCAACCTGCTTCTTTATTTCTGCTAAAGATTTATTTATGGCTTCCGCGCCATCAGCAGCCTCAGTCAGTAATAGCACTATCTCTGCCTGTTCTATCTTCTGATAGGTCTTTCTGATGCCAAGGTTCTCAATAATATCTGCTGTCTCCCTTAATCCTGCAGTATCAATAAACCTGAAAAGTATACCTTCAAGTATTATTGTATCTTCTATCACGTCACGTGTAGTACCGGGTATTTCAGATACTATTGCCTTATCATCTTTCAGCAGGGCATTAAGTAAAGTTGATTTGCCCGCATTGGGTTTTCCTATGATGGCAACCGGTACTCCTTTCTTTATTGCATTACCATATTTAAATGAATCCCTGAGCGAATCAGTATAGGATTTTATTTCCTCCACCATGTCCCTCAGCTCTGACCGGTCAGAGCTGAGGGACA
>DOZA01000337.1 GCA_003518245.1 Bacteroidales bacterium
TGAGTCACTTCACATGTCATAATTCATAATTCATAACTCATAACTAATCGCTCTTTCCAGATTCATATAGTAATTATTAACTTTAACCCCAAAGAATATTCCATGCCAACAACATCCAACAAGAAAGAAGCCTGGAGCCGTATTTTCGCGGCAGCCGAAAGAATAAGAAAAATGAAACCATGGAAGTGGATGAACGAAACAGATATCTTCGGCATTAAAATACCCGGGACCAACCGTATTTATTTTATCAGTGTGATGGGTTCCCTGGGCGAGGTGACAGCTATCACGGCTTATATGGGGGAACGTGCCCTGCAGATGTTTTGGGAACTGCAGGATGAAGATCCGGCTTACCTCTCATCCTCTTTCTCTGCGACAAGCCGTATTTTCACCATACCACAGGTGATGCTGGATTTTGTAGATGAAGAAAACCTTGAGCCCGAACAGATAAAAAGTATCAAAAACTTCGGAGGAAAACCATCAAAAGATAAATTATGGCCGGTGCTTGAACAGTTTGTGCCGGGGTTTATGCCCGGTGAACCTGACGAGCAGGTGTTGAATGATGCAGCTATCCTTCTGGAACAGTGTCCTTGCATTTTTGAAAAAGCTAAAGAGGATGAAGATTTTATTTATGTGGGGGATGATAATGACAATCGCTATCTTATCCGTGAAATAAAAGAAAGCTCCACGACAGAATGGCAAAATGTATATAAAGAAATCTGGGTTGAACCCGTTAAATATAATATCCGTTTTCCGTCAATCAATCTCACACAATTGAAAAACAAACGGAAAAAGCAGGAAACATTGCAGATCGATCTTGCAATGCTTCCTTCTCCGGTACAAGAGGGAGATATCAAACCCTACTATCCCTTTATTCTGCTGCTGGTAAATAAAAAGACCGGGATCATACAGGATTTTTACATGTTATCTCCCCTGCCCGATCTCGAAACCATGTATGAATCCATTCCTGAAAAACTACTGGATATGTTCCTGGAAAGCAATTATGTGCCGACACAGGTTGAGATACGTTCCGAAATTCTCATTGTGTTGCTGACTCAGTTGCTCGACAGGGCAGGAGTTATACTTAAAAAACCGGAGCAGATGAAGGCTATGGATGAAGCAATTGCCGGAATGGTTAGCCATATGGGGAAAATGTGAAAAGACTTGAAAGCAAGCAACTTAGTGATTTTAAGACGTTCCTCTTCAACCCTGCCTGCCGGTCTCCGGCGGCCATAGCCTTTGGCGACGGTCGCAGGCAGGCACTTCAACTCTTCAACCATTATAAGTTCCTATGTCCACGGCCCTTAATTATTTACCAGTAAGAATATTGAAACCCCTTGGCCACTTCACTTTTATCTTTTTACTTTTGCTCGCACCCACCTGTCCGCCACAGCTTTCTCTGACCACCGAAGTCCCGGGCCCTTGGAACGGATGAAATAAAAGCCTCCCTTAGAAAAGAGTATCCTACCCGTAAAGCCTTACTGGATGAACTTGACTATTTATAGTTATCCTTAACCCCGGGCAAATTATTTACGCTCGGCCTTTCTTTCGTTGCAACAATCTCTCCACAGTCATCTGTAATTATTCATATCTAATAAAATTATAATTTATTGCGATTTAAATCGAGAAATATTATATTTGTATTATGGTAGTGCAAAGACATATAAAGAAAATAATTGAGCAATATCTGTATAAGGGTAAAACAATTATCATATATGGTGCCAGGCAGGTTGGTAAAACAACCCTTGTAGGTCATTTGCTGGAGGGGTCAGGCAGTAAAATTTTGTACCTGAATGGCGATGAATCAGATGTAAGAGAATTACTCTCAAACCTGAATACAACTAAACTAAAGCCTGTTATTGGGAATGCTCAGGTACTGGTATTGGATGAAGCTCAAAGAATTGAATCAGTCGGGCTTGTATTAAAGATTATACATGATAATTTCAAGGATGTGCAGGTGATTGCCACCGGTTCTTCTTCTTTTGATCTTTCAAACAAAATACAGGAGCCGATGACAGGCAAAAAGCTTGAATTTATGCTTTATCCTTTTTCTTTTGCTGAGATGTGCGGTCATTTTGGTTTTCTGGAAGAGAAAAGAATGTTGGAACATCGTCTGATATTTGGCTATTACCCGGATATTACCTTAAATGTTGGCAATGAAGTTAAACTATTGAAATCCCTCACAACAAGCTATCTCTATAAAGACCTGTTAATGCTTGATACTATTAAAAAGCCGGTTATTCTTGAGAAGATACTTAAAGCCCTGGCTCTTCAGGTAGGAAGCGAAGTATCATATAATGAATTAGCTCAGTTGCTGGATTCAGATAAGGGAACAATTGAAAAATACATTGATTTATTGGAAAAGGCTAATGTAATTTTCAGGTTGAGCAGTTTTTCAAGAAATATAAGAAACGAGATAAAAAGGAACCGGAAGATTTATTTTAATGATAATGGTATTCGAAATGCTGTCCTTGGCAATTTTACACCTCTTTCTTCCCGTACCGATAAGGGAGCTTTATGGGAGAATTTCATCATAAGTGAACGCAGGAAATATATTGAGAATAATGCACTGGAAGTTCAATCATGGTTCTGGAGAACTACACAACAGCAGGAGATTGACTACATTGAAGAAAGAAATAATAAGCTTTATGCATGGGAATTTAAGTGGAATCCAACACGCAAATCTTTCCTTTCGAAAACTTTCTCCAGGGCATACCCTGAAACTGAGTACAGGGTAATTAGCCCTGGTAATATTGAAGAATTCCTGTTAAGGGCAAAGGACTGAGCCGGCTTGCAGCAGTCGCT
>DOZA01000325.1 GCA_003518245.1 Bacteroidales bacterium
GATTTTAAAGTGCGGTTCGGCCAGGGCCTGACCGCATGGAATGGTTTCTCACGCTCGCCCCTGCCCACTGCAAAAATCCTGATGAAAGGCAACAGCGGTATAATACCCTGCTCATCAAGCGATGAAAATGATTTCTTCAGGGGTATAGCAGTATCTTTGAGAACCAGGAATATAAATATATTGTCCTTTGCTTCAATAAATATGATCGATGCAAGCACAGGCTATGATGAAAGTTCTGATAATCAATATATAAAATCATTTTACACCTCCGGCATTCATAACACACCGACCACCATGGCTAAAAGGAACAGGCTTGCTGAAAATAGTTTAGGATTAAATATAAACAGTATGAATAATAACTTTTATTATGGTTTTAATATTGTTTATTCCAGATTTTCATTGCCCGTTATTCCTGGTGAGGACACAAGGGATATTTATGATTTTACCGGCGATATTAATGCTTCTTTTTCTGTTGACTACACATGGTTGTTCAAAAGCTCGTACCTGTTTGGTGAATTTGCTGTATCACATAATCTTAAAACTGCATTCCTCCAGGGTATATCCTTGAATCCTGAGGGCAGGCTTAGATGTAATATCCTGTACGCCAGGACCGGAAGGGGTTATAATTCATTCCATGGTGATGCCTCCGGGCTGAGCACTTTCAATAAACCGGCTACCAGTCTCCAGGCTAATATCACAGCAGAATTATTCTCATCTCTTGATTTTACGGCAGGATTCCTGAGAAGAAAAGAATTATGGCATAACAATACATCGGGCAGTTTCCCCTCGTCGATAAATTATCTTACAAGTGTAAGGTTCAGTCCTTCAGAATTTATTACTGTAAGGACTGATGCCAAACACCATGTTAGTGAGCTATGGGTAAATGCGCTCCAGGGAGTAAAAACAGGCAATCTGTTAAGAAAAACAAACCTCAGGCTGACAATTGAAACACAAGCATCGGAGAGCCTGAACCTTCGTACACGCATTGAAAAAGTAGTAATAACAAATTCATCAGAAAGCGGTTTTCTGTGCTACCAATCGGCAGGATTCATATTTAAAAATATACCCCTGGAGCTACGTGCCAGGGTGGCTATTTTTAAAACAGACAGCTATGATACCAGGATATATGCGTGGGAAGATGACCTATTATATAATCCTGTTATCCGACCCCTGTATGATGAAGGAAATAAATCGTATTTAATGATTATATACAGGGCCTCCGGCAACATTACTCTTCGTGCCAAGTATGCATCAACCAGCATAAACGCAGGCAAGGACATCAGCAATATGGTAAATGAGTATAAATTCCAGGCGGTTATCAGCTTTTAGGTTCTGAAGGTCTTATGTCGCGAATATTAAGCTGCAGGTTTTTTATTCCCTTGAATTCATTCATCTCAACAGAGTAACATATATCAACGGGATGACCTTCTTTTATTATCTCGAATTTATTTGCCAGTCCGAATGCAATAGCAGGAATGCTTGAGGTACCGGTTGATTCGCTGCACAGGTCGAGCTTCAGGTGCTCATCACTTGATCCCACTACCCTGGCCATACCTGTATCATAAACCCTTTTTGTCATAAATACAGGTGCAAGGTTTTCGGGTCCAAAGGGTTGAAACTGTTCCAGCATGTGGTAAAACTTATCATTTATGTCGGCAAAATCCAATTCCATGTTAATTACTACCTGTGGAACCATTTGATCATCACTTATCGTTTTAGAAACGAACTCTTCGAATCTTTCAATAAAGGCAGGAATATTCTCCTTTTTCATTGTAAGCCCAGCAGCATACATATGCCCTCCAAAACTCTCCAGCAGGTCACTGCATGATTCAATAGCCTGGTAAAGATCATATCCCGTGACCGACCGTGCTGAGCCGGTAGCATAACCATTCGATTCAGTTAGTATAACTGTTGGTCGGTAGTGAGTCTCAATAAGCCTGGATGCTACTATACCTATGACACCTTTATGCCATTGGGGGTTATATAATACCGTTGTGCGTGCATTTACATGCCTGGGATCAGATGAAATCATTCTGAGTGCCTCGGTAGTGATATTCCGGTCAACAGACCGCCTGTTCCTGTTATAATTGCCTATCTCCCGGCTCATCTCCTCAGCAATATCTTCATCTTCTGCAATCATAAGCTCAACAGCCTTATTTCCTGATTCCATTCTTCCTGCAGCATTTATCCTGGGACCTATTTTGAATACTATATCCTCAATAGTAATCCTCTTTCTTATATCAGAGTCTTTAATAATCTTGGACAGACCCATCCTGGGGTTTGAATTCAGCTGTATAAGTCCAAAATGAGCCAGCATACGGTTTTCACCGGTAAGAGGAACAATATCAGAGGCGATGCTGATTGCTAACAGGTCAAGATATTGCACCAGTTCATCAAAAGGTATGCTGTTTACTTTTGAGTATGCCTGGATAAGTTTAAATCCTACGCCACAACCTGACAGATCCTTGTATGGATAATTACACCCATCCTGTTTGGGATCCAGCACGGCTGTTGCATCTGGTACCGTGTCCCCGGGTAAATGATGATCACATATAATAACATCCAGTCCAAGCGAACTGGCATACCTGATCTTTTCAACTGCTTTTATACCACAGTCGAGTGTGATCATTAGCCTGCAGTTAGTACTATGGGCATAATCAACACCTTTGGTTGATATACCATAGCCCTCAGTATACCTGTCGGGGATATAAAAATCAATATTCTGGTAAATATTCCTGAGAAAAGAATATAAAAGAGCAACTGATGTTGTGCCGTCTACATCATAATCGCCATAAATAAGTATTCTTTCATTCTTATATATCGCCGAAGATATACGGTCAACGGCAATATTCATATCTTTCATAAGGAAAGGATCATACAGGTTCTCA
>DOZA01000166.1 GCA_003518245.1 Bacteroidales bacterium
GCCGTGGTATCAGGAACTACGGGCTGGACTGATAGGTTGTCTGAAATAGAGGATCAGGTTAAATCAGAGAAAGGAAGTTTTATGTATTCTTCCAATTTCAGTATCGGAGTGAATATCTTATTCAACCTGAACAAAAGGCTTGCAAATATCATGAATGTATTATCCTCATATGATGTAAGCCTGGAAGAAATACATCATATCCGGAAAAAGGATGCTCCTAGCGGTACAGCCATAAACCTGGCAAAAGATATTATCAATGAGTGCAGTAATTATAATTCATGGATTCTGAATAAGCCTACTGCTCTGGCGAAAATTGGAATTTTTTCTGTCAGGGAAGGAGAAATAACCGGTACGCACAAGGTGAAATGGAGCTCTGAGATAGATTCTATAACACTTGAACATAAGGCAAACAGCAGGAAAGGATTTGCTCTTGGTGCGATTATTGCTGCTGAATTTATTCAGAGAAAGCAGGGTGTTTTTACAATGAGCGATTTGCTCGGTTTTTAAATTAAAACATTATTTTTGCCACTCAAATAATTAATAAAACCATGCTTGATATTTTAAAGAACAAATATTTCAAATTTGCCCTTGTTGCTATCTTATATATTTTATGGGTTATCTGGGTAGGCAACTACTGGCTTATATCGGGTCTCATAATTATATTTGATATTTATATTACAAAAAAAGTAAACTGGGCATTCTGGAAGAAGAGGGAAGGGCCTAATAGTACATTTATTGAATGGCTCGATGCTTTGATATTTGCAGTTATTGCTGTAACACTGATTAATATTTTCCTTTTTCAAAATTACAGGATACCCACTCCCTCAATGGAAAAATCATTAAGGGTGGGAGATCATCTTGCTGTAAGTAAGGTGGCTTATGGACCAAGATTGCCAAATACACCTATTGCTTTTCCTTTTACCCAGCATACAATACCTGTAATTAAGACCCGATCATGGTCAAACCTGATAAAAGCTCCATATAAAAGGCTTAAAGGTTTTGGTGAAGTGGAAAGATTTGACGTAGTGGTATTTAATTTTCCTGCAGGTGATACGGTAGTCCTTCAGAATCAGGCTACTGCCTATGATGAGATACTCAGGTCTGAAGCCAGAAACATGGAAAATTATGATAGTTATATGGGTACCGGTAAAAGGACAAAAGAAGAGTATCTGGCTATGGCACGTGAAGAGATATGGAATAATAATGATATTATCTACAGACCTGTTGACAGACGTGAAAACTATGTAAAAAGATGTGTAGGTCTTCCGGGTGATACCATTACTATAAAAGGTGGTGCGTTATATGTAAATGATAAGATGGAAGATATATTGGAAACACAGCAGTTGAATTACTGGGTACGCACTAATGGAACAAGGATTAATCCGAAAGCTTTTGAACGGCTCGACATATACAAATCGGACCAGAATCTGGTTTCGGGAACAATGTATCTGCTGCCGCTTACAAAGTCAAATGCTGAGGCTATAAGCAATTTCAGGAACGTTGAGGAAGTAAAGAAAAACCTTAGAAGGAGAGGGGAGTATGGTGTTTTTATTTTTCCTCATAACCCTTATTATCCGTGGAATGAGGATTATTTTGGACCACTCTGGATACCTGAGAAAGGTAAAACTGTAAAGCTTGATACTAATAATATCTCCATTTATGAAAGTATTATAGATGTGTACGAAAATAATGACCTTGAAATTGATGGAGACAGGATAATCATAAATGGGCAAGAGACAGATAGTTATACCTTTGAGATGGATTATTACTGGATGATGGGTGATAACCGTCACAATTCAGCTGATTCACGTTACTGGGGTTTTGTACCTGAAGACCATATTGTGGGAAAACCAAAATTTATTTGGCTTTCTATTGATAAAGAAGCCAGTGGTCTAAAAAAGATAAGGTTTAAGAGGCTTTTTCACAGGATCAGGTAATCCCTGTCATTCTGGTAAAGCGAAGAATCTGGGGATATTAAGATGCAAGATACAAGATACAAGTAATGCGTTACTGGTAAGCTTTTGCCTCTCAGTCTCTCCGTCTCTAAGTCACTCAGTCTCTCCGTCACTCAGTCACTCCGTCTCTCAGTCTCCAGTTTAACACCCAGTCCTTCACTGTCTATAACCAGTTCAGTTCCTTCTTCTGACACTTCACCGTTCAATATTGCAAATGATATTTTATCTGTGATCTCTTTTTGAATAAGCCGTTTAAGAGGCCTTGCACCAAACTGAATATCAAAACCTTTATTCTGGAGGTATGTAACACAGCGGTCTGTAATGCTTAATCCAATATCCTGCTTGTGTAGTTTTGCTTTTAGTTTTTCTATCTGGATATTGATAATTCCCCTTATATCATCTTTTGTCAGTGGTTTAAACATTATAAGCTCATCTATGCGATTAAGGAATTCAGGCCTTACAGTTTTTTTCAATATTTCAAATACCTGCTTTTTTGTATTTTCTAATATCCTGTCTGCATTGGATTCGTTATAATCTTCAAAGTTTTCCCTGATAAGATCTGAACCAATATTGGATGTCATTATAACAATTGTATTCTTAAAACTGGCAACTCTTCCCTTATTATCAGTAAGTCTTCCATCTTCCAGTACCTGTAAAAGTATATTAAAAGTATCAGGATGAGCTTTTTCAATCTCATCCAACAATATAACCGAGTATGGCTTTCTTCTTACAGCCTCGGTTAGCTGACCTCCTTCATCATATCCCACATATCCGGGAGGTGCACCCACAAGGCGTGACACCGCATGTCTTTCCTGGTATTCGCTCATATCTATTCGCGTCATAAGTGATTCATCATTAAAAAGATATTCGGCCAGGGCACGTGCCAGTTCAGTTTTACCGACGCCTGTTGTACCCATGAAGAGAAAAGAACCTACAGGTCTGTTTTCATCAGATAAGCCTGTACGGCTTCTCCTGATGGCTGCTGCAACGGCTTCAATTGCCTCGTTCTGTCCAATAATCCTTTTATGCAGCTCATCCTCGATCAACAGGAGTTTTTCTTTTTCACTCTGTAGCATCCTGGTAATTGGTATTCCTGTCCATTTTGATACTATCTCGGCAATATCTTCAGAAGTTATTTCCTCTCTTACCAGGCGCTTACCATTCTTTTCATAATCCTGAAGCCTGGCAACAGCCTGCTTTAGCTGCTCTTCTGCTTCCGGGAGCAGTCCGTATCTTATCTCGGCTACCTTGCCAAGATTGGTTTCCCTTTCAGCTTTTTCAGCCTCATACCTGTAATTTTCAATTTTCTGTTTAATTTTTTGTATATCTGTTACAACATTCTTTTCATCCTTCCATATTGCTGTAAGTTGCTTTCTTTCGTCTTCAAGGTTAGCCAGTTGTGTTTTTATTTGTTCAACCTTATCCTTATCTCTCTCTCTTTTAAATGCCACTTTTTCAATTTCCAGTTGCTGTATTTTCCTGTCCAGTACATCTATTTCTTCAGGTTTGGAATTCATTTCAATCCTCAGGTGTGCGGCTGCTTCATCAATAAGGTCGATTGCTTTGTCAGGCAGGAACCGGTCATTTATATATCTTACCGACAACTGCACTGCAGAAATAATTGCTTCATCCTTTATTCGTATTTTATGATAGTTTTCGTAACGTTCCTTAATACCCCTGAGGATTGATATTGCATCGTCCTCATCAGGTTCATCAATAAAAACTTTCTGGAATCTTCTTTCAAGGGCTTTATCTTTTTC
>DOZA01000101.1:0-3445 GCA_003518245.1 Bacteroidales bacterium
TATTTTACTATTAACTTCACTGTTAATATTTTCACAATCAATATTTTCACAAAAAACAAAAACAGATGCAAATGTATTCGGTCATGTAACATCAGGTGGTGAGCATATACCATTTGTCACCGTGCTGGTTAAAGGAACCACAATAGGTACAATAACTGATGAAACAGGTCATTTCCGCATAATTGACCTGCCCACGGGAGAAATAATTCTTAAAGCCAGCATGATGGGGTACAAACCTAAGGAGTACAAGTTTAATGCAAAGGAAAACACTACAACTGAAATCAAATTTGATTTGGAACCTGATGTGCTCAATCTTGAAGAAGTAATTGTAACAGCTAACCGTAGTGAGCAAAAGCGTGTTGAAGCACCTGTTATTGTAAATACTATCTCTCCCACTGTTTTTACTACTACACAATCGGTAAGCCTTGGTGAAGCATTAAACTTTTCACCTGGTTTACGACTCGAAAACAATTGTCAGAATTGTGGTTTCTCGCAGGTGCGTATGAATGGTCTGGAAGGTCCCTATTCGCAGATACTTATTAACAGCAGGCCTGTTTTCAGTGGCCTGGCAGGAGTATATGGACTGGAACTGATACCTTCCAGTATGATAGATAAAATTGAAGTTGTGCGTGGGGGAGGCTCTGCACTTTATGGAAGCAATGCTATTGCAGGAACTATTAATATTCGATTGAAAGATCCTGTCAGGGATAGTTATGAAGCTGGCATGAGTAGCGGAATCACTGGTGTGGGTATTGATGGTTCTGGAGGAAGCGCATCTGATATACAGGCTAATTTCAATACTTCAGTGGTTTCGGATGACCTGAAATCAGGTGTGTCATTATATGGCTTTACGCGCGATCGTGGCATGTTTGATGCAAATGATGACAGCTTCTCAGAGCTAACGCCCATAAAAAACCTCACTCTCGGAACACGTTTATTCCACAGGTTTATGTATCGGGATAAACTCTCAGTTGATTTCTTTACTATCAGGGAAGAACGGGATGGAGGAAATAAACAGGAATACCCTGTGCACGAAAGAGATATTGCAGAAGTGCTGAATCATGATTTGAAGGCTGCTTCAATTACATATGATAAATTTTTCCGTGATCAGGACCTGTTATCAATTTATGCTTCAGGTCAGTTAGTTAACAGAGATTCATACTATGGTGCAGAACAATCAATGACCGACTATGGTAATACATTGGACCGTACTTATAATATTGGTGCTCAATACAAATCTATTCTGGGTAGTTCAACGCTGATTGCAGGTGTGGAGAATACAGGAGGGTTCCTTGTTGATAAAAAACTCGGATATCCTGATTATGATAATGCCACAATTGAAGATGGTGAGATCACAAAAATTCCCCATACAGAAAATATCACTATAGCCGACCAGGTTTCAATTATCACTGGTGTATTTGTTCAGTATGATATTGATCTTGACCGTTTGAAAATTGCAGTTGGAGGACGTTATGATTATTATTCAATAGAAGACAGGGCTCATGAGGGCGAAAAGGAAACTACCGGAAATGTATTTAGCCCGAGGATTAACCTGATGTATGGAATATCGGAATCATTGAAAGCCCGCCTGAGTTATTCACAGGGATACAGGGCACCACAGATATTTGACGAAGATCTGCATATAGAAAGTTCAGGATCAAGACAGGTGCTTCACCGAAATGACCCTGACCTGAAACAGGAAACAAGCCATACTATACTGGCATCTCTCGACTTCAATGGTAATGTTGGGTCAACATATACAGGGCTGCTTGTTGAAGGTTTCTATACAAGATTGCTTGATTCCTTTGCAAATGAATTCGGCGATCCCGATGAAGATGGTATAGTTATATATACAAGAATCAATTCTGAAGGTGGAGCAACAGTGCAGGGTGTTAATATTGAGTTTAAGTTCAGGCCTCTGCAATCCTTCAACCTGTATTCAGGCTTTACAGTTCAGTCAAGCAGGTTTGATGAAGTTCAGGAATTCAATGAGAAGAGATTCTTCCGCTCCCCCGATGCTTACGGATTTATTAATTTTTACTGGGAGTTTGCAAAAAACTCATGTATGGCTGTATCAGGTAATTATACCGGTAAGATGCTCGTTCCATATTTTGGTACAGAGACCGATCCTGATATAGGTGAACTGAGAGAATCAGATTCTTTCTTTGACATGGGCATAAAGCTGAGACAGGATTTCAGGCTTAACGGTGCAACAATGAGGCTCTTCGGTGGTATTAAGAATATCTTTAATTCATACCAGTCAGATTTCGATATCGGTGTTGATCGTGACCCGGGATATATTTATGGCCCCCTGTCACCACGTACCATATATATAGGTGTTAAGTTTGGCAATCTTTCATTTTAGATTATTCCAACATTTTATCCCTTGTAGATCATAGGGCTGCCTAATATTAATTCATCACAATCCTCGAGCATAGATAGGGACATACCTTGTTTTGGGCTTTAACTCAGTTCAGGATCACCTGGGGAACAGGATTGCGTGCTCCCCAGGCTTTTGATGCTGATATGCATATAGCTTTTGCAGGAGGAGGCATATCAAGGATTTCGCTCGATCCCGACCTGAAGGAGGAGAGATCCAACAGTATAAGCTGCTCTGTTAATTATGATAAGGCAACAGAAAAATTCATTGCAGGATTTACACTCGAAGGATTTTTATACAAAGCTGAATGATGCTTTTTACCTTCAGCCAGTGGGAGATGATATTTATGGAGACCTGTTTGAGAAACGTAATGGCACAGGCGCAAATGTGGCTGGTGGAACGCTTGAACTACACGGGTTCGATGCTTCTGGCTCATTTTGTCGGTGCACCGGAACAGCTAAATGATGAATACGTCAGATCAGATCCATTCACTGAAGTTAGTATCAGGTTGGGATATACTATTGAGTTTCCGAACATAGACTCAGGTGTAGAAATCTTCGGGGGTGCCACTAACCTTTTCAATGCCTACCAGTCAGATTTTGATACAGGTAAGGAGCGGGATAGCGGCTATATATATGGCCCGGGTGTCCCACGCACCATCTTCATAGGTCTGCGACTGAAATCTTTATGATCACGGATCCACTTTATTGTTTATCAGTGTACTATACAGATTAACCTGATTTCAAGTCCTGCTTAGATAGTAAACGCAATCAGGTCGTTCAGCCTCCACCGTCAGTCGTAGCTTTGGCGGAAGCGGAAGCCTTATTTTTTTCCTCGGCCTTTCTCTTCTCCCTCTTCCTGTAATAATAATACACCAGGAATAGAAGTATCGGCCCACCTATGTAGATCAGTATATTACCCAGTGTCCAAGGTACAGGCTCATTTGCCTTTGGATAATGTGTAGGCTGCTGGGACATAATAAGTGTTGAATGGCTTAGTAAAAGCAATACAAGCGCTATGATCCTGGATTTTGTTTTCGATATGCTATCTGGTTTTCTCATATCA
>DOZA01000101.1:3550-4971 GCA_003518245.1 Bacteroidales bacterium
CCCATTATTACTGTAGCCAGCAGGGCACCCTCAAAGGGATTAAACAGCAATGTTGCACCTACAAGAAATGATATTATTGCTGTTATAAGCATCATCGGTCTTGCCGGCATAAATTCTTTCAATCGCAGGTAAGCCGATAGCTGTATTATTCCCAGTATGGTAATGAATAATCCGACAAGGAATATCAGCATACCTGCTGTTATTTTCGGATAGGTTATTATCAGAAGACCTATAAGGGCGTAAATGATCCCCTGACCAAAAAATACCTTCCAGATGCCTGTTTTACTGTAGAGCGAAATAATGATTATCACTATACCGGCAATGACTGCCAGTGCACCAAGGTAAGTAGCTATTGTCACCAGTGCTTCTGCCGGATTCAAAAATATTATCACTGCCAGCACAAGGGCTATTATCCCTTTGAGTGCTTCCCAGCCCCAGCCTCTATTCATTATAGTTTTCATGTTAAAAAAGTGTTTTTTACGCTTAAAGATAAGAAGTAGATTTATCTTTCGATCTTAAAAGCTCCTATTTTTGTGGAATAATAATCCGCTTCCTCCTTGAGATAGTCCCCAACGTACCATATAGTACAATCATCAACCGGGTCAACAGCCGTTTGTGCGTAATCCATCCACCTCATTGTGTTTGTCTGCGATGCTTCACCCTCGACGAGCACAGCTTCCTTCATTGTTAATAAACCGGGGGGATCACCTGCACACCTGGCTGCAAAGCGCTGACCGGTGAAATGCTCTTCTCCTCCGAATGAATATCCAATACCTATATTACCAAGTTTATCCATAGCAGGGCTGCCCATCCACCTGTAATTTTCATCCGGGGCATAAGTCCCTTGCTGGAACAACCGTACATCCCTGTTGTTATCAATTCTGAATTCATACCACCGTATACCTCCTCCGCCAATTGTTGTGTTAACCGAGTGCACTGCCACTATCGATTCCCGTTCACCTATTCTACGATATACCATTCTCGACATTATCTTGTCGCCTTGCGAATCCAATCTCTGGTCAGTACCGGGCTGTGGTACAGTTTTCGTGAGCTGACCATTACCAAGATAATTATATTCAGCTACCTTTACCTTATGCGGACCATCAAGTTCTGACTTTGATGGTTCTTCCCAGTCAACTTTGAATTTCCAGTAGTATATGCCATCATCAGAAAATACATCATTCAGCTGAGCACCACCAGTTGCCATCATTATATTAGGATCGCCATCAGGTGGTAGCTGGTATCCGTCCAGATCAGCATTATTCAAAAATCCAACACTGTCGATGACAAAACATATCTCCTGTGCTGGTTGTCCATAAAGCATCTTTTCACGTTCCACGACGCATGCATGTTTCTGCATTACGTGATCACCAGTACTTGTAGGTATATAGTAACCGTCAGGCCACACTGCCGGCCTGGGG
>DOZA01000415.1 GCA_003518245.1 Bacteroidales bacterium
AGCTGTTCTGATGGATATATCAGGCAAAGCTATGGTGCAATAAAGAGATTTTGGATATGGTATTTCAATAATATCAAGCGGCCTGTAAGACCTGATAAGTATAAAGCCACCCAGCATGCAGGGTGCAATATTATCGGCATGGCCTGCTCCGCTGACCAGTCTTTCGCCCTCCATTGCATATCTTATCAGTTCTGTTTTTATCAGTGGGCTTCCCAGAAGCCAGTTGAATCCATAAGCGGCAGCTACTGAGCTGGCGGCGCTTGATCCGATACCACTGCCAGGTTTAATCTTGTTTATGAATTTAAGATTCACACCAACATCAATACCAAGCTCTTTCTGGAGTGCTTTTATTACCGGGTAAATTACGTTCTCATCGGGGTCATCAGGCAGAACAAGACCCGTATGGTTTTCGATTATGAAAAAAGAATCATTTCTGAGTTCCATTTCTATGGTATCGCCTGTCCCTTCAATGGCGAAACCCATAATATCGAAACCACTCCCAACATTGGATACCGTTGCCGGGGCAAAGATCCTGATTTTCTTTTTGGTATTATTACTCATAAATATTTATTAATCATTACTTTAAAAGACCTTTCAAGAAGTTAGAGAATTATATCAGGTTTGAGTACTTTTTCCCTTATCTCTCCGTTCACCAGATCGACATAATAAGCATTACTGCGTTTGTCGCTGGCAATGACCTTATTTACGGTTTTATCAATAAAAAGTATTGCTGCATTATTATCAACTGCATAGCCGGGTTTGAGCTTTCCGGATTTAATTAGGTTATGATACCTTGGCCTGCGTTCTTTTTCACCGTCGTAATGAGGTGAATGAGATCCCTCAAGAAATCCCAGGCATTCTATTTTAGTTAGTTCCTTTGGTCGTGAATCGGTTGTTCCTTCCTCGAACCAGCATAAAGAGCCGGCGCTACCCCCTGAAAGGACAATACCTTTTTCCCATGCTTTGTACAGCACCTTATCAATACCCTGTGCTTTCCATATTGCAAGCATATTGAGAGTATTTCCCCCACCTACAATAATACCATCCATCGAGAGCAGGATATTTTCAAAAGACTCTTTCATATAATAGCTTGTGATAAACATATTCTGGACAAATGGTACCACATCGAGATCAGCCACCAGCTGATACCAGTATACTGCTACCCGGGGATCATCAGCGGCTGCTGTAGGAAGGAAGCACAAACGGGGTTTTTTCTTTCCTGTCAGGCTCACAAGGTAAGAGATAAATGATTTATTTAATCCACCACCTGAGATCAGTATTTTCTTCCTTTTATCAGCAGGCTCGTTGTGGGTGCTTTTAGCAACAGAGATATTGCTCATGCTCAATCCAAGCATGCCAAGACTTCCAGTTGTTAAAAATTCACGTCTTTTCATGACATGGCGGTTTTATTCATTTCTTTTTCCTGTCAGCTTTCTTTGTATTTATTAGTATTACTCCATTGGCTCCATTAACTCCGTAAATAGATGCGGAGGCACCCTTCAATATATTTATTGATTCCACATTTATGGGATTGATATGGGAAATAGAACTCACTCTCACGCCATCGACTACAAAAAGCGGGTCGGTACTGGCATTAACGGTATGGATTCCCCTTATTATTATTCTTGTTCCGGAAACAGTTACCCCCGGGACTTCACCCTGGATCATACTGTATATATCTGTGTAATATGTCTGATCAAGTTTCTGTTTTCTCACAACTCCTACGCTGGTAGTAAGATTATCTTTTTGAACTTTGCCATAGCCCACATCAACATACTCTTTACCCATTTGTGAAATTGTTAGCGGTGCATTAAATGATCCTGCAAGTACAAAATTTATTGTATCCTGGTCTGCATAATATACTTGTTCGCTTCCGTTGTTTAATTCAAAAACAGAAATGGTTTCTGTGCTTCCTTTAACCCTCATCATATAATATCCATTGCTGTTGGTGTTATATGAGGTTTGCTTTCCGTCAATAAACATTATGGCTCCTTCGACAGGGCCGCCTGAAGTATTTGTCACCTGCCCGCTGACTATCTTTTTCCTACCCTGTGAATCACGGGTTGCTATCCTGGAAGAACAGGATGCAAGAACTGCCAGGATAAGTAATACTATTATTGTTCTCACCGTCAACATTCGATTAGCAATTAAAAAATAAATCTAAATAATTGATATATCCCAACTTATAAATATATGCAAAAATCACTAATTAGTCCTAATTAACAATTATTAAATATTGTATCTGCTTTTCGTCATTCATTATTAATACATTTATAGTTATAATTCACAACGACCTGATTCATGAACAAATATTAAATTGCAGCCATGAAAAAAATTTCAATTATTATTACCCTGTTTCTTATTACCCTGTGGGTTTTTTCACAGAAAACGGCATTTACCACACATGATGTCCTGGCCCTAAAGTCTTTCAATGCTGTTGATATCACCGATGATGGGAGCCTGGTAGCCGGTATGGTAAGGGCGAGAAAGGACCGGCTTAATATTGATCATAAAAGATATGGTGATCCGAATTATGTCGCTCCATATATGAGCGAGATAGTTATTATTAATACCAGTACAGGTAAAACCTATAAAGTATTTGAAAGTGCGGTTATAAGCGGTGGTTTGAGCTGGAGTCCTGATGGGAAGAGCTTAGCCTGCCTGATATATGAGGATGATCGGTATTCGCTGTATATATATAATACTGAAAAAGCTAAAAACAAAAAAATCAAGCTTAAAACTGATCTTTATATTGCCTCTGGCTCTATGCTGGAATGGATGCATGGAGGCAATAGTCTCATAATATCACTGAGATCAAAGGAATGGAAGAGAACAGGTGATTCATTGTTCAGGGAAGCAACTGCGGGACCTGTCACTGTATATGATTCAAGAAAACCTTTCCTCAGATGGGAAGAGATAAGAAATCATTCATCATTGTCAATCCCGGCAAAAGTTGATATCAATACAGGATATGTAGAAAATTTACTTCCTGAAAGCAGATATTCGAATATTACGCTGCCTGAGCAGGAAAATAAAATGGTATTTGTGGAGAGTATACCAAAGAAAACAAGTTATAACAGGCGTGGTGGTACAGATTACGGGCTTTATATACTCGATCTTGATGATCAGGGGCTGGTGGATACGCTCATGAAGAAGTCAGAAAAAAGAATAAATATCAGGTGGGATGACTCAAAAACAAAATATGCATACACTGATTCAGGCCAGGTATATATAAGATCGATATTTGCCAGTGTGCCGGTTAAGGTATCAACAGATACAACAGAGGTAGTTAAGAATGATACATCCGAAGCCAAATTCTCGGTCATGAGATGGAGTCCCGGGGGCAGGGATGTACTGGCTTCAACAAAGAAAGGATACTGGATGATCGATACTGAGAGCAAGACCATGGAGCTAGTCTATGAATTACCTGAGGATACTGAAAAAAGTCCCCGCTTAAGGATCATTGGATGGAAACCTGACGGAAGCTCATGGTATATGAGCTATTCTGCCAGGGATAAATGGGAGAGAGGGATGGTGGAATATAAACTGGGCACAAGGCAATTTACTGACCTTGTCAAAGATTCTAAACTGTATTCATCATGGCAGATGTCGGAGGACGGTAACAGCTTTTTTTACAGTTTGTCAGATGGAAACAGCCCTCCTGATTTCTATGTTTCAGATACCGGCTTTGAAACTCCCAAAAAGCTTACAGACCTCAATCCATGGATAGAGAATAAGAAAATCACAAGAAGCGAGCTTGTTAAATATCTTGATTCCGATGGCAATGAACTGTACGGTGTACTATATTATCCTGTGGATTATGATCCGGAAAAAAAGTACCCTCTTGTTTGCGAGATATATGAGGAGTTCTTTAATAATGGTTACAGCTATTCAATGAACCTGATAGCTAATGCAGGTTATTTCGGGTTTAAACCTTCGGTTAACCTTATTGAGGGCTATCCGGGGGAGGCATGGATAAAAGGTGTCACATCAGGTATAAATAAGCTGATCGAGAGAGGCCTGGTTGATAAGGATAAACTTGGTGTACATGGCACCAGTTACGGTGGTTATGCTACTTCTTTACTGATAACTCAAACCGACCGGTTTGCAGCTGCAATCAATATATCCGGTAAAACAAATATCATAAGTTTTCTGGGTGACAGTCCACGTATTGGAACACGCAATTATGCGGCAGCAGAGGTTGGCCAGGACAGGATTGGGGAAACTCTTTGGGATGCACCGATGAAATATTTTGCAACTTCGGCAATTCTTTTTGCCGACAGGATAAATACACCGCACCTGTTGCTAACAGGCGAAGGTGACTGGAATGTACCTGCACTCAATACCAGGGAGCTTTATTATGCCATGAGGCGCCTGGGCAAGGAAGTTGTATGGGTGAATTATATAAATGGTGGCCATGGAGCAGGAATGGCCAGTAATGAAGCTGATTTTCATGACCACTGGAGACGTATGATCGACTGGTACCAAAAACATTTTGAGGAAGAATAGCCTTGTTTATTATTGGTTGGTTTGGTGCACGGATAACAGGATCAACGCAATCAGGTGAGAGGCAACTGGCAGAGCTTACACGTGAAGTATCAGGACTCAGGCAATCACTGGTAATTACTATGCTGTCACAGGATTCACCCTCGGAAAGAATAAATGAAACAATAGAGGTGTTATTATGAAATTCCCGCATAGAAACAGGGAATGAAGATTGGTGCTTATAAATGTTTTTGCTGTAATAGCTTGCAGTGTTTTTGCCCAGTCTGAAGATCTTATTATTGAGCTTGATAAGGCGAAAGAATATGGATACCTGCAATTTGACAATCCCAAAGGATCTGTTAACCTAAATGGTTATGATGGCAGTATGATAATAGTAACCGGAACACCAAGATTTAAAGATAAGAGTGATGTGGAACAGGGTTCTTATAGAAAAATCTCTCAACCGAGGTTTTTACTTACAGCTGAAGAAAAGGAGAATAATGTACTTCTTATTTGTGAATCGTACGGGAATACAATAGATTTTGATATTAAGGTTCCTTTGATGATGTAAGTAAAAATAAAGTGTCTTGATAATGGTGATGTGTCTATGTACGGGATTAACGGAGAAATAGAGATTGAAAATAAATACGGTAACATATTTGCAGGAAATATTGCAGGATCATCTGTGATCAATACTTCCTATGGCAATATAAGGGTCATATTTAACGAACTGAATCATGAAAAGCCAAGTATGTTCAGTTCATTTGGTGGGGATATCGAAGTGGTTTTTCCAGATGATGCACAGGCGGATTTAAAAATCAGAAGCCCGCGTGGGGGAATACTATCCCGTATTAATCTAGAAACTAATGAACGGAAGACACAGGTGCAATCCGGGCAGGATATGAAAAGAATAATACTGGTATTGATTTCGGTTATCTTCCTTTCACCTCTTTTCGGCCAGAAAGATATTTTGAAAGGTTTCTGGTGGATCGAGATAAAACATAGTGAGCCGCATCTGTATCTTAACTCTGAAAGAGACCGTAGTGGATGGAACTATGGTAGCTCATTTGATCTGGATATGCTCGACGGATATATGACGGGCGATAATGTTACCTTTTATTTACGAAGCGAAGCCGGAGTAATAGAATTCAAGGGTAATATCACAGGACAATCAGGTAATGGCACATACGAATGGACACCCAATAAGTCCTATATATCAGAAATGGAAAAAATTGGTTATGATGACTTCAGTGACAAAGAGTATTTAATTTTTGCTTTGAAGAATTTCAGAATAAAAACACTCAAAGAAATAATCTCACTTGGTTATGACAATATTCCATCTGATAAGGTAGTGGCGATTATAGTTCCAGGCATTACCCCGGACTACATCAGGGATATCCATAATAGCACACCTGATTTATTTTTGTAACCTGAACCCGGGATTTTTTTTGCATACTACCAATAAAAAATTTGTTTTATTGTTTACTTACCAGTAATTTATGTGGTATGAGAAAAATCAAATACACTTGGATAATAATATTATTCATTCTTCCAGGGTGTAAGGGTATATCTCAAACTGATTATGTCGCACAGCGAGAACGCATGGTAAAGAACCAGATAATTAACAGGGGGATTTCCGACGGCAGGGTAATAAAAGCAATGAAAAATGTGGAGAGACATCTCTTTGTACCTGAAGGAGCCATGCGGTATGCCTATTCGGATGGACCACTGTCAATAGGTGAGGGGCAGACCATTTCTCAACCGTACATAGTGGCTTTCATGACTGAATGTCTCTCACTGAAGCCCGACATGAAAGTGCTCGAAGTAGGTACAGGCTCGGGTTACCAGGCTGCGGTGCTTTCTGAGATAGTAGATCATGTTTATACTATTGAAATAGTTGAAACACTGGGAAAACGGTCAAAAAAATTGCTCGCCGACCTGGGGTATGATAATGTCACAGTTAAATTAGGTGATGGATATGAGGGCTGGCCTGAGCATGCACCATATGATGCCATTATAGTAACCTGT
>DOZA01000173.1 GCA_003518245.1 Bacteroidales bacterium
TTGCCACAATTACCTGGACTGGCTGTACAGAGGCTTATGGCTGATGGCTATGGTTTCGGTGCTGAAGGTGACTGGAAAACATCTGCACTTGTGAGATCTATGAAAGTAATGTCCTATGGGCTCGATGGTGGAACATCTTTTATGGAGGATTATACTTACCATCTTGAGCCGGGTAAAAATGCAGTGCTTGGGGCACACATGCTTGAAATATGTCCGAGTATAAGCGGTGAAAAACCAAGACTTGAAATACACCCATTATCTATCGGAGGGAAAGAAGATCCGGCCAGGCTCGTATTCAAAGCAGGTCCTGGTGAGGGTATAAATGCTTCAATGATTGACCTGGGTAACCGATTTCGCCTTTTATTGAATCCTGTAAGGGTAATTGAATGTCCTGAGATGCCTAAATTGCCTGTTGCAAGTGTCCTCTGGCAGCCATCTCCCGATTTAAAGACAGCGGCAACAGCATGGATAATGGCAGGTGGTGCTCATCATACAGGATTCTCAACTGCCCTTGATAAACGCTATTTACATGATTATGCCTCAATGATAGGTGTTGAAGTGGTAGATATAGACAATAATACGAAAATAAATGAATTGAAGAACAAGCTACGCTGGAATGAATTGTATTTCCATATTATGTCAGGTATTGCTTAATTTGTATATTTATTTCTAAGCTTAAATAATTATGACGAATTATTATGCTGTTCTGGATAGGAACCTGGTAGCTGTTGATTGTGTTATTTTCGGATATGATATCTGGGATAAAGAACTTAAACTACTCCTTATTAAAAGAAACTTTGAACCCGAATCTGGTAAATGGTCGCTACCTGGTGGCTTTGTAAGAAAGGACGAAGGAGTACTGGAAGCTGCATGCCGCGTTCTTTATCAGCTTACAGGCTTTAAGGATGTTTATATGGAACAATCGTTTGCATGGGGAGATGTGAAAAGAGATTCAGGAGGAAGGGTTATAACCATTTCACATTTTGCACTAATCAAAGCTCATGAACTGGACCCGGTAATGATTGATGCTAGTGCTGCTCACTGGCGCTCAATCTCGCGTATACCCAAACTAATTTTTGATCATAAAGAGATTATTGAAAGAGCCCATAAGGAGCTGATAGACAGGATTAAAGTAAAACCTGTCGGTTTCGAATTGCTGCCTGAGAAATTTACGCTGGTCCAGCTACAGGATCTATATGAAGCTATATACCAGAGGAAAATAGATAAGAGAAACTTCAGGAAAAAAATAATCTATATGAATCTCCTTGAGAAACTTGATGAGAAAGAAAAAGAAACGTCGAAAAAGGGAGCTTATTATTACAGATTCATACCCTCAAGGTATGAAGATTTCAGGCGACAAGGATTTTACTTTAACCTTGATGTTCAATAATAAGGGGTATTTATCAGGGACCTGGAGAGATAAACCCGAAATAGTTCATTATAAACATATTCAAAATGCTTGGTAAACTGAAAGAGGATGTTCTTAAGGCTAATATAAAACTTAAGGAATCAGGACTGGTAATACTAACATGGGGTAACGTCAGCGGTATTGACAGGGAAAACAACCTGGTGGTTATCAAACCATCGGGTATTGATTATGATTCAATTAAAGTTGATCACATGGTTGTGGTGGATATAGATGGTAAAGTGGTAGAAGGTAGTTTAAGTCCATCCTCTGATATTCCTACACACCTGGAAATATACAGGAATTTTCCATGCGTTGAAGGCATAGTACATACTCATTCAACTTACGCTACTGCATGGGCGCAGGCCGGAAGATCAATACCGGCAATGGGTACCACTCATGCTGATCATTTCTACGGAGACATACCCTGTACCAGAAAATTAACACCTGAGGAAATTGAAAATGAGTATGAACTGAACACAGGAAAGGTTATTATAGAGACATTCCGGAAAATAAATGCTTCATCAATGCCGGGTGTGATTGTAAACGATCATGGCCCATTTACATGGGGCAAGAATGCCGATGATGCTGTGCTTAATGCAATCATTCTGGAGGAGGTTGCTAAGATGGCTATTCTAACCCATTCTATAGCAGGTAATGATATCATTGATAAATACCTGTTGGATAAACATTATTCAAGAAAACATGGTCATGAAGCATATTATGGCCAGAAAAAAGAAAAGGATCATGAGTAAGTATGTAATTGGAATTGATTTTGGGACACTCTCAGGACGATCAGTGCTTATAAATGTGGAGAATGGTAATGAGATTGCCACAGATGTACTTGATTACCCCCATGGTGTGATTGACTCTGAATTGCCTGGAGGTATAAAACTGGGAGTTGACTGGGCCCTGCAACATCCTGATGATTACATTCTGGTATTGAAAAAAACCATTCCTGCCATATTGAGTATGTCAGGAGTAAAAGCTGATGATGTGATAGGAGTAGGTATTGATTTCACAGCTTGTACTGTATTGCCTGTAAAAAGAGATGGTTCACCACTATGCAAAATCAGTGAGTTTTCAAAAGAGCCCAACGCATGGATTAAATTATGGAAACATCATGCAGCACAACCTGAAGCTAATAAGCTGAATGAGATTGCAGAAAAACAGGGCCAGAAGTTTCTGAGGAGGTATGGTGGGAAAATATCTTCTGAATGGATGGTACCTAAGATATGGCAGACATTTAATGAGGCTCCGTGTGTATACCAGGCAGCTGACAGGTTTATAGAAGCTGCAGACTGGGTGATATGGCAACTGACGGGTGTGGAAAGAAGAAATACATGTACAGCAGGTTACAAGGCTATATGGCATAAACATGACGGGTATCCGGATAAGGATTTCTTTGCTTCATTAAACCCTGCCCTCAGAGATCTTGTGAGCAGTAAACTGTCAACAGACCTGTACCCGGTTGGAACCAAAGCAGGTGAAATAAGTGCAGCAGCAGCTAAGCTTACAGGACTCAAAGAAGGAACAGCCGTGGCTGTTGCTAATGTTGATGCACATGTATCAGTGCCTGCCGTAGGGATTACAGGCCCTGGCAAAATGCTCATGATAATGGGTACATCAACATGCCATATGGTGCTGGGTGAAAACGAAAAGACAGTACCTGGTATGTGTGGTGTCGTGGAAGATGGCATAATTGAAGGATACTTTGGTTATGAAGCAGGGCAGTCATGTGTGGGTGATCACTTCCAGTGGTTTGTGGAAAAAGCAACACCACCTGAATATTTCAATGAAGCAAAAAAACGGGGACTTGATATACATCAGATCTTTACCGAGAAAGCTGAGCAATTAAAACCGGGTGAGAGTGGTCTGCTGGCACTTGACTGGTGGAATGGGAACAGGTCGGTACTGGTTGATGTTGACCTTACAGGTATGATACTTGGTATGACACTGTCAACAAAACCTGAAGAGATATATCTTGCCCTTATTGAATCAACAGCATATGGTACCAGGATGATAATTGATACTTTTCATGAAAATGGCGTTCCGGTTAATGAACTTTATGCTGCAGGTGGGATAGCTGAAAAGAATCCTTTTATAATGCAGTTATATGCGGATATAACAAACAGGGAAATAAGAATATCCGGTTCACCTCAGGCTCCGGCACTGGGATCTGCAATGTTTGGTGCTGTGGCAGCAAGTAGTGAAAGAGGTGGTTATGATAATATAGTTGATGCTGCCAGAGTGATGGGCAAAGTTAAAGATATAGTCTATAAGCCTTCACCTGATAAAGTTAAAATTTATAATAGTCTGTATAAAGAATATAAAATCCTGCACGACTATTTTGGCAGGGGAGACAATGATGTTATGAAAAGACTTAAGAAGATAAAGAAAGAGGTAAAATAATATGTACAGGAATATTCTCTTTTTTCAGTTGATATTTGTTCTGTTACTGGCAGGTTGCACCGATACTAGTTATAACTCAGATTCATACTACCCGGTAACACCGGTGAAATTTACAGAGGTAAAACTGACTGATAATTACTGGGCCCCAAGGATAGAGATAAACAGGACTATAACTATACCTTATGCCCTCAATAAGAATGAAGAAACGGGCCGGATGGATAATTTCCGTAAGGCAGCCGGTATGCTTGACGGAACTTATATAGGCAGGCGTTTTAATGATACTGATGTTTATAAAGTACTTGAAGGTGTAGCTTATTCCCTGGCTAATCATCCTGATCATGTACTCGAAGATCAGGCAGATAGTCTGATAGCAATAATAGCTGCAGCTCAGGAAGAAGACGGCTACCTGACTACAGGCCGTACAATTAATCCGGATAATCCTGCTCCCGGCCTTGGACGTGAGCGCTGGATACACCTGCAGGGAAGCCATGAACTATATAATTCAGGTCACCTGTATGAAGCAGCAGTGGCATATTATGATGCAACCGGTAAAACTAATTTCCTGGATATAGCAATTAAGAATGCAAATCTTCTTCTTGATACTTTTGGTCCCGGGAAAAAACAGGACGCTCCGGGCCACCAGGTAATAGAAATGGGGCTTGCAAAGCTTTACAGGGCCACAGGCAATGAGGAATATCTTGACCTTGCAAAGTTCTTTCTT
>DOZA01000025.1 GCA_003518245.1 Bacteroidales bacterium
ATCGGGAAATATCAGCTTCGAGAAAACAAAGTTCAATATTTTTGAGTTTACGGATGAATTAAAACGTTCATATTCATTCAGGACTGAAAACAAAAACCTGGAATTCATACTGAGTATTGATAAAAATATACCTCCGGATCTTATCGGTGATCCTGTAAGACTGAACCAGATATTATCCAACCTTCTTTCCAATGCAATAAAATTCACTTCCAGGGGGAGTATAGAACTAACAGTAAAAAAGGTATCAAGGTCAAACAAAGATATAAACATAAATTTCAGTGTTAAGGATACAGGCATTGGTATACCGGCTGACAAACAAGAAGTTATTTTTGAAAGCTTTAAACAGGCTTCAGATGATACTACAAGGAAATATGGCGGGACCGGACTGGGATTATCAATAAGTAAAAGACTTGTTGAACTACAGGGAGGAAATCTTAATGTCGACAGTAAACCGGGTAAGGGATCAAACTTCTTTTTCAATATGAAGTTTTTGATGGTTAGCAAGAACGACATTAAGAAAATTACAGGCCAGGATGAAGAACGCTGGGATGAATTAAAGGGGAAGAAAATACTTATTGCCGAAGATAATAAGATCAATTTCTTTGTAGTTAATAAGTACCTTGAACGGTGGGGTATTGATATAACACATGCTGAAAATGGGGAGATAGCTCTTGATCTTATTAAGGAAAACAGATATGATCTTATACTAATGGACCTTCATATGCCTGTAGTTGATGGTATTGAAGCTACGGAAATAATAAGGGGATCCGATGACCCTGAGATAAAAGATATGCCTATTGTTGCTCTTACCGCTGCGATAATGTCGGACAACGAAGATAAGATCAAGGAGTTAGATTTCAATGATTTCATACTGAAGCCATTCAAGCCAAGAGATCTTTATGATAAGATCCTTGAACACGTAAGATAGTTGATTTATCTTATGCAATGTTTGCTGATCATGCCCGATGCTTTCCTGTTACCATATCTTAAAGCCATCCTAAAATCGTGACATGCCTCCTCTGTTTTTCCTGTATTTATCAGAGCTACCCCCTTATTATAATAGGCATCACCATTCCTTGGCCACAGGTCAAGTGCCATTGAATAATCATAAACAGCAGCATCCCAGGATTTTAATTTAAGATAAATATTAGCCCTGTCAGTGAAGCACTGTGAATTACCCGGAAAATTATCTGTGTTTTTAGAAAAGTAACGAAGTGCTTTGTTATACTCACCCTTTTCACCAGCTATCAGGCCGGCCTGTCTGTTTGCCTTTTCATCATCAGGATATAGAAACAGGTATTTCTCTGCTTCCTCCATTGCCCTGTCACGATCATTAGCTTTCCTCAGGTTTTCCGATTTCATGAAAATTAATTCTGTCTGTTCCGGATAATTTGATAATGCCCTGTCACATTCATTTGCAGCACCTATATAATTACCATTTATCTGCAGGAGCTCAATATAAAGTTTCCATGCACTGTAATCAGTATTTCCGTCTGCGACAGCTTTGACGAGGTATTGAAGTGCCTCACTGCTGTTATTCTTTGCTGATTCTATCAAACCATGGAGGTATAATATCTCCGGCTGCTCACGATAAACATCTTTAACGAGGACAAAAACACCTTCAGCTTCCTTGAGCTTACCCGTACTGACATAATACTCAATCTCATTTACAGCTTCTTCCAACCGGGTGTGCCATTTTGTTTTCCATAACTGTCTCCATTCAGCCCTGTTCTCGAGAAAAGAGAAATGTTTATCAAGCAAAATTTCCCTGCGTGGCATCCTGAAATCCGATTCCAGGTGATACTGCAGGTTTGCAACAGTGTTCCCAATATCTTTCTTTAAGGCAAAGGCTCTTGCCAGTCCCATATATCCGGAGCCTGGCTTTAAAATATTTGCCCTATTAAAATCATTAATTGCCTCTTTTGTTTTCCCGGTCATAAGTAATGCATTACCCCGACCTGTTAAAAGACGATAGTCATCGTGTTTCTCAAGAGCTTCAGAGTAAAGTGCTATTGCCTGAGAAAACATAGACCTGTCCATGTAAGCTTTAGCCCTGGTTATATACTCATTGATATCCTGGGCATAAACAAAACAACCCTGAATAATAACAAGTATCAGTAATATGATCCCTTTTTTCTTCATCTACTTGTATTCTATTTTTACAGGTTCAGCGCCTTTTTCCGTTATTACGTGGATAAAACCGGATAAACTATATTCTTCCAGTCCTGTGATTCTTCTCTCATAAACATCACATTGATAAAAGTACACACCGGGTTTTACCACTGATCCTTTATAAGTGCCATTCCAGTTCAATCTTGGTTCCTCAGTCTGGAATATAAGCATCCCTCCCCGGTTAAAGAGTTTAAAATTAACTTTTTCTACCAACCCTGATGTTTTGGCTCTGAGGATATCATTCATACCATCATTATTAGGTGTAAAAACATTGGGGATTTCATAGAAATTACATGAATCAACACAAATAATTACTGAAAGAGGGCTTTTATTACCCACTGCATCAAAGGCCAGTATAGCATAACATCCTGCCACAATCTCGCCGGGATAATGTATATATTCAAAAATATTTTTATCATCAAAGCTTACCAGCAGGCTAAGGTCACCATCAAAATTGTCAGTATAATACAATTCATAGCCGGTGATATCTTCAAAACATTCAGGATCATCAACTGACCATGTCACATGATTATACAGACTGTCACAATTTGTTGACACATATAGTGTTGGTGTACAAGGGGGTTCATTATCCACAGGGATCATACAGGCTTCCTGTGAAAGATTAACCAGGTCCTGTGGCAAGCCTGCATTCTGGTACGAACCTAGTGATCGTACATAGTAGCAGTATTCTTCTCCGTTTACCAGTCCTGTATCAGCGTATTCGATCAGGTTTGTGCTGGCTATGGAATCAAAAATCAATGTATTACTATTCCACCTGAATATATCATAACGGTAATTTACCCATGGCACATTACGTTTGATTAGAAATCTAACCTTTTCGTCACCTGGTGAAAGTTCAATAAATGTTGAAGATGCAATACCTGGTTCACCTACAAGGAACCTGTCTCCAGGGCTGTCGTTATACAGTTCAATCTTATATATATACCCCTGCTCCAAAGTGTTTAACTGGTTATCAAGATAAGTAGTATCATTTAAATCAGTGGTCTGTATAGAATCAATCGGTACAAATCCATTCCCGGAAATTTCTTCTGACCTGTAAATAATATATTCATAAGGCCCCGGTGCCGGTATAGTGTCAAGCTGATCAGGTTTAGCCCAGGCAATAAAAATTTCTCCGTTGTTTAAGTCTGTATTTATTACACTTACGTTTGTAATCAGGGGTACACCTGTTATCAGTGCTGAAGATAATTCGTTTGAGGCTTTGCTCTCAGTTCCGTTAGGGTAAACAGCTACTATGCGGTAAACATACTGAACACCATTCTCGAGGCCTTCACCTTCATTTGTATCAATATATGTAATTGTTGAAGCACCTTCGGCAAAACCAATATTTTCAAAACCATATTCGGAAGGGATGCCATTGGTACAACTATCAGGCTTAAAATCTGTAGCTTCAGTACCCCTGTAGATATTAAATCCTTCAATAATATCGGTTCCATAAGGGTCCCATGTTAATCTTATATATTTCCCTGTTGGGTTGGTGGATATAAGAACAGGTGCCGGTCCAAGAACCTTTATCCTGAAATTATCCAGGTCTACCAGCTCCAGATCAGCATTATTATCTTCTGCTTTTATCAAAATATCATAAGGTTGATCCCTGACACTTTCATAGCAGGGTATCCATGTTAACAATGATGTAGAATTGCCTGCAACAGAACTGATGCTGTCAAATTCAGCAGAACATTCATCTAATGTATAGATTCCTGATGTTGAGATCAAAGTAATATAATCATCATCAGGATCAGTAGCATTAACAAGGTATTCCAATGTATCACCTGCTTCGACACAAAAATCTCTTAAAGGCCCGTTTTCAGGGGGATTATTATCTGTTTCATATACTTCAATCTGCATATCCCTGACAACAGTACCTATCTTTATTCCATTACGCCATTCATTTATTTCCATTGCAACATTATAGGTTCCAAGCTGGTTAGGAGCATCCCAGACCAGATCACCTGTAATGCTGTCAACATAAAACACATTTGATGTTGGCGGAAAAGTATAATTTTCAATGGGTCTGCCATCTTCCTTGGTACATATGGTAAGATCATAAGACAAACTGTCGCCATCGACATCAAAAGCACCCGGGTTATGGATAAATTTATAGCCAAGGGCTGCTTTGTCATACGGAGGATTGAGAAGAACAGGTGTGCTGTTAAGGCCAATTCCCGGGTTTACCATCAGTATTGTTGAGATGGAAAAAACAACATTAACGGAATTTGGGATGTTATTGATGCCATAATTCCTGTTAGGATCCTGAACAACAATCTTATAAATACCGGGCCCCGGGTATGTATGCTGTATCTTATAAATATTCTTCTGGTAATAGTTTGGCAACTGGCCTTTAAAGATCCTTTGTGCAGTTGATATAGTTCCATCTCCCCAGTTTACATCCAGAAAATCCCTGTCGGCCTGGCTCAGTACATATGTAAATGTTGTTATGGTTACCTCGTATGTCAGATCAGAGATCTGCACATATGTTATTTCGCCTGCCCTGTTGTGAGTGCTATATGAGTTCAGAACAAAACTTAAGAATACCAGTATCGTAAGTGTATACTTCATCTATTAATTATTTCACTGTTATATCTGTCGGTACAAGTTTAAGATTTTCACTGGAATGATCTCCTGTAAAACGGAAAGCCAGCTCGTTATTTGCATCTTTATATATGAAAAGGTTAACCTGATCCATATATATTAGGGTCAGTATAGTGTTACTTATATTGATGTTATTTACCGTACCTTCATATTTAATAAAGAAACGCATGATCGTTTCGATTTCACGTTTTTCAGTCTCTATAAGCTCAGCATTATACCTGACACCGTTTATTTTAACCTGGATTCTTTCATTAATATATTTTCCAAATATATCATCGGGGCCTTTATAAGTATTATCAGCAATGTATTCCTGGGGTAGTTGGTAAAGGCTCAACAGGTCTATTAACAGATCATCGCTGTACATTCTTACTGTAACCCTGAATCCCTTATCACCCGGTATATATTCCATGCTTGACATGGAAACATGCACAGGATGGGGCAATATTAAAGATATGTAAATCGCTAAAAGCTTAATCATCTTCTACATTAGACGAATATATGATCTGACATCAAAAATCAGACCAACATAAAGTGTTAATTTATTAACTTATCCTATCCTTAAGATATTCAACAGAACCAACTTCGATATATGAAGATCCTGCTCCCCTGTTAAAGTTTCCGGCAAGTACAACTATCATATCATTATCCTTCAGTTCATGTGCTTTAAGGAGATTATTAAGAGCTACCTTCAAAAACATGTCTGTTGATTTATGTTTTTCCTGTAAGCCCGGATATACTCCGTAGGAGAGAGCCAGTTCCCTCATAGTCCTGGTCGAGTAACACTGTGCCATAATATAATTGATACCCCTGAATGCAGCCATATTTCTGATGGTTCTACCACGTACTGTATCTGCAATTATGCATCTTGCTCCTACCCTCGAAGCTGTTTTAACAGCTACCTTGGCAAGGTATGCCGACACTTCACCTGTAAGATTGCCAGCAGGAAGTTCAAGAAATGTTTCCTTGTGTTTTTCCGCCTCCTTGGCTACCCTGTTCATTGCTTCCACCGATTCAACCGGGTATTTGCCATATGCAGTTTCTCCACTTAACATTATAGCATCAGTTTTCCAGTATATTGCATTTGCTATATCACTGACCTCGGCACGTGTAGGTCTGGGATTATCAATCATTGAATACAACATCTGTGTAGCAACTATAACCGGTTTTCTTTTCTTGATGCATTTATCAATTATTTTCCGCTGTATCCCGGGTATTTTTTCATATGGTATCTCAATTGCAAGATCTCCCCTTGCTACCATTATACCGTACGCGTTCTCAAGTATTTCATTAATATTATCAACTCCATCCTGGTTCTCTATCTTAGCAATGATCTTTATCTTGCTTTGTTTCTTATCGAGTATTTCCTGCACATCCTTTATATCCTCTGCTGATCTGACAAATGAATGAGCTATAAAATCAATATCATTTTCAATAGCAAAATCAATATATCTTTTATCTTTTTCGCTTACCGAGGGCAGATTCAGTTTTACCCTGGGAATATTTACACTTTTCCTTGAGCCAATTGAAGCATCATTCATTACCTTGCATTCCAGCGTATTGCCATCTTTCTTTATTGTAATCAGTTCAAGAATACCATCATCTATCAGTATATGTGAACCCACAGGCACATCGTTTGCAAAATCAGGATATGTAACCGCTATTACTGAATGGGTAGTACGTGTTTCAGGTTCACCAATTATTTTTATTATCTCTCCTTCCCTTAAATCAATTGATCCATCGCAGATGGTTGTTCTGACCTCTGGCCCCTTGGTATCGATCAGTATAGCTATCTTGTCAGAGATCCTGCGTATATTCTGTATTACCCTCATACTACCCTCAATATCCTGATGTGCAGTATTTATCCTCACAACATTCATTCCTGCCTTATATAAACTCCTGATAAATTCAGGTTCAGCCCTTTTGTCTGAAATAGTAGTGACTATCTTGGTCCTTTTCCAATTCATATGATATTATTTAGTATATGTGATAATGCTTCGGTAGCCAGCCTGTAGCCATCCAGCCCAAAGCCGAAGAGACTACCCTTACAGTAAGGCGCTATGAGTGATTTATGCCTGTATTCCTCCCTACCCATGATATTGCTGATATGAACTTCAATAACCGGTATATTACTTGCTGCAACAGCATCAGCAATTGATACCGAAGTATGAGTAAAACCTGCAGCATTGAGTATTATACCGTGCCCCTTTGCAGAGGCCTGCTGTATGGCATTGATCAGTTCACCTTCAATATTAGATTGAAAATACCGGAAATCTATTACGGGATAAGTTTTTTTCAGTTCCCGGTAAAAATCTTCAAACCTTATATCTCCGTAAACATCCTTTTCCCTGCTGCCCAGTAAATTAAGATTGGGACCGTTAATAATTGTTATTATCATTTTTGGTTCTATTCCTGTTAGCAGCAAATATAGCAAATATGATACTTGTAATATCAAAATCAGAGCCTAATCATGAAATTTTGAACTTATGTCACTAAGTAATACCTTTGAAGTAAGTATAATCATCAGATGAAAGAGAACTGGACGGATTGCATCGGAGAATTCAGGAATTATCTAAAGATAGAACGATCGTTGTCTGAAAACAGCATTATGGCTTATTTGCTTGATGTGAACAAGTTGCAAGAATACTGTGAAACCCTGTCGCCTGCAATAATGCCCCAGGATGTGACCTTCAATCACCTCTCAGCTTTTATTAAATGGCTTAATATTGAAAATCCACGTACCCAATCAAGATTAGTATCAGGTGTAAGAAGTTTTTACAGGTACATGGCTCTTGAAGGCAAGATCAGTGAAAACCCGACTTCACTTCTCGAATCGCCCCGATCAGGTACCAGGCTGCCGGATGTTCTTTCAGTTGAGGAAATAGACAGGATTATTTCAGCTATTGATCTTAGTAAACCTGAAGGACAAAGGAACAAAGCAATTATTGAAACACTTTATGGATGTGGATTACGTGTATCTGAACTTATCAACCTCAGGATGACGGATATACATTTTAATAATGAATATATTACCGTTACCGGTAAAGGTGATAAGCAAAGACTTATACCACTTAATGAAAATACAATTAAGCAAATAAGATATTATAAAGAGGACAGAACCAGGTTAAAGACAATAGTTGATCAGAATATATTGTTCCTGAACCGCAGGGGTAAAAGACTAAGCCGTGTAATGATATATACTATAATACATGATTTATGCCAGGTCGCAGGCATCAGGAAAAAGGTAAGCCCACATACATTCAGACATTCTTTTGCCACTCATCTTGTACAGGCCGGCGCCGACCTTAGGGCGGTGCAGGAAATGCTTGGTCATGAATCAATACTCACTACCGAGGTATATACACATATTGACCGCATTTACCTGAAAGAGACCATTGGTCTGTACCACCCCAGGGCAGGTGCAGGGAGAGGTGAGAAGTGAGAGGTGAG
>DOZA01000293.1 GCA_003518245.1 Bacteroidales bacterium
TGGCAACTCAAAATCCAGTAGAACAAGAAGGAACTTACCCGCTTCCTGAAGCTCAAGTGGATCGATTCATGTTAAAAACAATTATCGATTATCCAAAAATTGAAGACGAACAGCATATTGTTCGAGCCAATTTGAAAGGTGCGTTTGAAAAAATTAAACCGGTTGTAACGGTCAAACAAATTTTGAGTGCTCAAGCCGCAGTGAGAGAGGTTTATATGGATGAAAAAATTGAGAACTATATCCTTGACATTGTTTTTGCCACCAGGTACCCTGAAGAACAAGACCTTGGAAAATATAAAAATATGATATCATACGGAGCATCACCCAGGGCAAGCATAAATCTTGCGCTGGCTTCAAAAGCATATGCCTTCATCAGGAGACGGGGCTATGTAATACCCGAGGATGTGCGTGCAGTATGCCCTGATGTTCTGAGACACAGGATAGGCCTTACTTATGAAGCAGAGGCAGAAAATATAGTACAGGAAGATATTATAAAAGATATACTGGATACTGTAGAAGTACCGTAAATTAACTATGAAAACCATATATATTCAAGTAGTACTTATCCTTTTGACAGTCAGTCTTACAGCTCAGAATATGATTGGGTATAAGCCTGATAAGATAGAGAAGTATATAAGAAATAACTATAAATACCTGGTAAAGGAGAGTAATAGCAGAAATGAGTATTATAAATATCTCAAATATACGGATGGTGTAGCAGGGATGACAACTGTATATTTTTTCCTGTCTGAAAATAATAAATGCAGCAGGGTTAAGAGTATGTATGTGCACAGTCTCAAAGATGAAGTGATTGAGGAGTTGGATAGCCTTTATACAAGGAAAGGGCCCAATTTATGGACTGACAGGAATAAAAGGATAGATGCAGTAATTAAACTGGTTAACGAAGAATGGTTTTTTACAGTGACAATTGAACCTGAACGAAAGGAATAAACTGTGGAAGCAACAGAACTGTTAAAAAAAGTAAGGAAGATAGAAATAAAAACACGCGGCCTTACACGTCAGATATTCGCTGGTGAATACCATAGTGCTTTTAAAGGAAGGGGAATCTCTTTCAGTGAAGTAAGGGAGTACCAATATGGCGATGATATTCGATCTATTGACTGGAATGTTACCGCAAGGTTTAACCATCCCTATGTGAAGGTGTTTGAAGAGGAAAGAGAATTGACTGTTATGCTCCTTGTTGATGTTTCAGGATCAGGAAACTTCGGTACCAGGGGTTCATACAAAAGGGAGCAGATAACAGAAATTGCAGCTCTGCTGGCTTTCTCAGCCATAAATAATAATGATAAGATAGGAGTGATCTTTTTCTCCGACAGGGTGGAGAAATTCATCAGCCCGCAGAAAGGAAGAAAACATATACTGAGGATAATCAGGGAATTACTCAATTTTGACCCCGAAAGTACAAAAACCAGCCTTGGTGAGCCACTCAGGTATCTTACTAATGCTTTGAAGAAAAGGTGTACTGCATTTGTTATTTCTGATTTTATTGCACAGGATTTTGAGCGATCCTTACAGATTGCTTCAAACAAACATGATATAGTGGCCCTAAGAATAAATGATATAATGGAAAGAAAGCTTCCCAATATAGGCCTTCTTTATCTTAATGACCCTGAATCGGGTGATAGTAGATGGGTAGACACCTCACTTAAATCTGTAAGGCAACAGTTCAGGGATAACTGGTTAATCGAAAGGGAGAGACTGAATGATATTTTTACCCGCTGTGGCGTTGATAATGTTACCATCTTCACAGGAGAAGATTATGTAAAACCTCTTATTAACCTGTTTAAGAAAAGGTCATGAGGAGTAAGTTGATATTGATAATATTATCTTTATTAATGGGCCTGATTGCACAGGCACAGGATGTGGTAGTTAAGACGGAAATAGATTCATCGGAAATTTACATTGGAGATCATACAGAATATACTGTAACCATAAAACAGCCTTCTGATATAAGTCTTAAGATACCTGAATATAAAGATACTCTTACAGGAGGTATTGAAATAATATCCCAGACTGTAATTGATACATTATCAGAAGAATCAGGAGAGCTGGTACTGAAAAAGAAATATACAGTCACTGCCTTTGACAGTGGTTATTACCATATACCTCCATATTACCTGGAATATGAAACCGGGCAGGGGAAAAAACGATACTACAGTGATTATGTACTACTGAAGGTAAAAAGAGTAGATATTACTCCTCCTGATTCAACTGATGTTATTTTTGATATCATAGGCCCCGGTAAAATAGGATATAGTGTTGGCGAAATATTGCCATGGGTATTGCTTGTAATGTTCATTACAATAGTTTCCTGGTTATTATATAAGTATTTGCCACGAAGAAGAAAGAAAGAAGAAGTGGAGGGACCGCCAATACCATCAGAACCTATTCATATTTTTATTTTCAGGGAGCTTGATAAACTTGAAAAGAAAAAGCTTTGGCAGAATGGAAAAATAAAAGAGTACTATTCGGAACTTACCGGTATATTAAGATATTATATTGAAATCCGATACAGTATAAGAGCTCTTGAAATGACCTCTGAAGAAATTCTGGAGGGTATGCTTAAAGAACAACTTGATGATGAGCTTATTAAAATATTGCGAAATTTATTACAGAATGCTGACCTTTCAAAGTTTGCAAAGTATAAACATGATACTGAAACCAATGAGTCAGTTATGGCAGATACGAGGCATTTTGTAAAGTTAACTTACCAGGAGTTTGAAACCAGAGAGGCAGTGAATACCGGTGATGAGGTAAACAGTGATAAAAAGGAGGTAAGCGATGAATAATATATCTTTTGCCAACCCTATATATCTCTGGCTGCTGCTATTAATACCTGCATTCATAGCTTTTTATATTTTTAGGCAGCATAAAACTGCTCCGGCTTTCACTTTCAGCTCAATAAATAAGTTCGGTGAGAAATCAAATTCTGTACGTATCTTTCTCCGTCATATATTATTTGCTTTTAGAATGATAATCATTGCATTGCTGATTATAATTATTGCACGCCCCCAGTCAACAGATTATTGGGAAGATGTATCGACTGAAGGTATTGATATTGTCCTGGCAATGGATATAAGTAGCAGTATGCTGGCACGTGATTTTAAGCCTGACAGGCTTGAGGCTTCAAAGAATGTTGCTACAGAATTTATAAGTGGGAGGCCTTATGACAGGATGGGACTTGTGATATTCAGTGGTGAAAGTTTCACTCAATGTCCCCTGACTACTGACCATGCAGTGATGATAAACCTTATGAGGGAAATGCAGTCAGGTATGATTGAGGATGGCACAGCCATTGGACTGGGACTGGCCACGGCTGTTAACAGGATAAAAGATTCGGATGCTAAAAGTAAAGTAATTATCCTGCTTACTGATGGTGTCAATAACAGGGGTGAGATTGCACCTGTTACTGCTGCTGAGATTGCTAAAACACTGGGAATAAGGGTTTATACCATAGGTGTAGGCAGCAGGGGTATGGCCCCTTACCCGGTACAGACAGTTGCGGGTCTGCGATACAGGAACATGCAGGTAGAAATTGATGAAAAGGTGCTGCAGAAAATAGCAGATATGACAGGAGGTCAGTATTTCAGAGCTACTGATAATGAGAGCCTGAACAAGATATATGAAGAAATTGACACAATGGAGAAGTCGAAAATAAATGTGCAGGAATTCAGCAGGAAAAGAGAAGAGTATATGCCCCTTGCTATTATACTCTCAGCCTTCTTATTAATCGAGATGCTTCTAAGGTATACTGTTTTAAGAAAATTTATTTAAGAAAATATGCAACTGTTCAAATTTCATAATCCCGAATACCTGTACCTGTTGATATTAATACCGGTACTTATTCTTATTATGGCAGTAAACAACAGGATCTCAAGAAAAAAAATAAGGGCAGCAGGAGAACAGCATTTAATAAAAAGCCTGATACCTGAATTCTCTTTCTTTAGAAGAAATCTCAAATTCTTTTTCCAGTTGCTGGCCTTCATATTAATGATTATTGTATTAGCCCGCCCACAGTTTGGTTCTAAGCTTGAAGAGGTTAAAAGAGAAGGAGTGGAGGTAATAATTGCTCTTGATGTAAGCAATTCAATGTTGGCTGAAGATATTCAACCTAACAGGCTGGAACGTGCGAAACAGGCAATATCAAGCCTTGTTGAAAGGCTACAGGATGATAAAATAGGATTAATAGTCTTTGCCGGCGATGCATATACACAAATACCTGTTACAACAGATTATGTATCAGCAAAAATGTTCCTTTCTTCTATCAGTCCGGGGATAGTACCCAAACAAGGCACCTCACTGTCATCAGCCATAAACCTTGGTATGAGCTCTTTCAGCCCTGCTGTTGATGAAAGCAAGGCATTAATAATCATTACAGATGGAGAAAATCATGAGGATGATCCTGTCCCTATGGCAGAACAGGCAGCGGAAAAAGATATAGTAATACATACTATTGGAATAGGCTCAAGCTCAGGTGTGCCTGTACCGGTAATAAATAATGGGAAAAGGAACTATCTTAAAGATAATGAAGGTAATACAGTAATTACAAAACTTGACCAGGATATTCTTAAAAAGATTGCTTTTGCAAGTGGCGGGAAATACGTCAAGGCGAGTAACACAAATATTGGTCTGAATACAATATTTAACGAAATTAGCAGTATGAAAAAGCAGGAACTTGAAGGAACAGTGTATACCGAATATGATGAACAGTTCCAGATTTTTGCTGCCATGGCTCTATTTTTACTGCTTCTTGATGTAATTATTATGGAACGCAGAAACAGAAAACTTAGAAAAATTAGACTGTATGATATCGGGGTATAATTCATTTATCAGGAATATATTTATAATAGCACTTGCTTTTATAACCCTTACTCCTGTTGCCGGTCAGAAAGAAAAGAAATATACAAGACAGGGAAACAAAAATTATTCAGAGAATAGTTTTGAAGACTCAGAGATGTTGTACCGCAGGGCTATTGATATTGATCCGGCATTTAATAAAGCGATATTTAACCTTGGTGATGCTCTTTATAAACAGGAAAAATATGATGAAGCTGTAAATAATTTCCGGCAGCTGTCCGAAAAGGGACTTGAAAAAGAAAAACTCTCAGGATCGTTCTATAATATGGGTAATTCTTTACTTAAATCAGGGAAGATAGAAGAGAGTATTGAAGCTTATAAAAATGCACTGAGAAATGACCCCGGTAATATGGAAGCCAAGTTTAACCTTGCATATGCACAGGATCTTCTTGAACAACAACAAAAACAACAACAACAGCAACAGGATAAAGATCAACAACAGGAAAAGAACCACGACCAGCAAAAGGATCAGAACAAGAGTGATAATAAGAATAATAAACAGGAGAATGATCAGCAACAGCAGGAGCAACAAGACCATGACAGGAATAACAATAAGGAG
>DOZA01000089.1 GCA_003518245.1 Bacteroidales bacterium
GCTCCAGTGACGCTACAATAAGTATCACCATAAATGGAGGTACTCAACCCTACGCCATTAACTGGTCCGGCCCTGGTGGCTTTACATCAACAGATGAAGATCTGGTTAACCTGTTGGCAGGTATGTACTCACTGAGCCTCACCGATGCTAATAATTGCATTCTCTATACCCTGGATACTCTTATAACCGAAGGATCACAGATAGTCATTACACCAGTGGATGTATCTGATTATAATGGGTATGGAGTGACATGTTATGGTGCAGCAGACGGGTATATAGATGTTGACATTAGCGGAGGTACCGGTGCTCTCACAGCAAGCTGGGCAGGTCCCGGAGGATATACCTCTGCTGATACTGATATAAGCGGACTTGAAGCAGGTGATTATACACTGACTGTAACAGACGGACTTGGTTGTATAGAAACATATCAAGTAAGCCTGACCGAACCTGAAGAATTAAGTATTACATATCTGGTAACCGATGCTTCCTGCCCGGATGTGCAGGATGGTTCCATTGACATTACTGTAACAGGTGGTGTTACACCATATGCAGTATTATGGGATGACGGTGCTACCTCTGAAGACCGTGATGCTATTTATCCAGGTGATTATACTGTGGTTGTGACCGACGTTAATGCATGCATTGAACAGGCTACTATTACAGTGGACATAATTGGTATTAATTGCCTTGAGGTGCCGGAGATAATAACTCCCGGAGTGGCTGATGGTAAGAATGATGTACTGAAAATAAGAAATATAGGCCTTTATCCTGATGCCGAGATAAAAATATTTACCAGGTGGGGTAAACTGATCTATAGTGCTAAGAACCTTGCAGAGAACCAGTGGGATGGAACATATAAGGGCAAAGCAATGCCTGTTGATTCATATCACTATATACTCGACCTTGGTGATGGATCAACGCCCAGAACAGGAACTATAACAATAATCAGATAAAATTGACTAACTTTTATCGTCAATATGAGAAATATTAAACAAATACTGATAATAATTTGCGGAATGATGATGGGATCATCATTGTATGCCCAGCAGGTACCGATGTACAGTCAGTATATTATGAACGGGTTTTTGATAAATCCTTCATATGCAGGAAATGACGGGTATACTACTATTAACCTCACAGCCAGAGAACAATGGATAGGTATACCCTCCTCGCCAAGCACCTATGCTGCCAGCTTCCAGACCAGGCTGCTGAGAAACAGCTTTATCCAGAAATCAACAGAGGTAAGAAAAGACGTCGTAAGGCCAACCCGGTCAAGTCGTGTTGGTCTTGGAGGTTATATCTTTAACGACAAGAATGGTATAATCAGGAGAACAGGATTTGCAGCAGCATATGCTTACCATATTGACCTTGGAAAGTACGGGTCAAAACTGTCTTTTGGACTGGCATCTACAGTGTACCAGTTTGCTATTGATATTGATGGTGCCGTGGTGGCAGATATTGATGACGAATTTCTGAATAATTATGACAGGGTAGTATTTATTCCTGATTTTAATTTCGGGATGAGCTATACAAACAATAAGTACTACCTTGGCTTTTCTGCTACCCAGCTGTTCAGGGGGTCACTAACACTGGGCAATACTGCTAAAAACCCGCGGACCGAACTGGGACACTTCTTTCTTACCGGTGGAGTAAAAATACCGATAGCTGAAAATGACTGGATGCTGGAACCATCAATCCTGGTTAAATCATCAGACATGCTCTTTAAAGCAGCCCAGATGGATATTACTACAAGGGTGTATTATAAAGGTAATTACTGGGCTGGGGTATCATACCGTACACAGGATGCAGTGATAATGCTCCTGGGATTTGCATACGACAAGTTTTTCTTTGCATATGCCTTTGACTTTGCCTTAACAGATATAAGAAAGCACAGTCATGGTTCACACGAAATATCTTTAGCAGTTAAATTTGGTGAAAATGCAAGGAGATACCGCTGGTTAAACCAGTATTAGTGCTTTAAGCAAGCTGCATATTTTATAAATGAATAAGCTATACCTTTTTTTGCTTATACTCCTGGTTTGCCTGTCATCCTGCGAGAAGAAAAGATACTTCCGGGATGATGAGGCCTTACTTGTGTTTACTGATGATACCATACACTTTGATACTGTATTTACCAGTATAGGTACCGTAACAAAAGAATTAAGGGTAATAAATCCTTACAGGTCATGGATTAATATTGATAAGATTTACCTTGCCGGTGGGCACTATTCCCCTTTCAGGTTAAATGTTGACGGTGTGCCGGCAAATAACTTTACAAACATAGAAATAGGTCCCTTTGACAGCATCTTTATTTTTATTGATGCCATAATTGATCCTGGTGATAAGGATAATCCTGTGCTTATTAATGATTCCGTTGTTTTTGAAATAAATGCATCGGTGCAGGATGTAAACCTTATTGCATGGGGTCAGGATATAAACCTGCTGGATGGAGCTGTAATTGGTACAGAGACATGGATGGCAGGTAAACCTTATGTGGTTTACAATTCATTGATGGTTGATACAGGTCATGTGCTGACAATAAATGAGGGTGCACGGGTATTGTTTCACAGGGGCTCATCTTTGTATATCGCCGGGTCACTAATAGTCAATGGTACAGTGGAGAGTCCTGTTATATTTGCATCTGACAGGATAGAAGAAATATACTCAGATGTTCCGGGCCAGTGGCAGGGCTTGTATTTCCTTAATGGCAGCTCGGGTAATAGAATTAATAATGCTAGTATCATAAATGCTGTGACAGGCATCCATTCAGGGAACCTGGGCACCCCCGATCCTGCCCCCGACATGGAATTATATAATGTCCTTGTTTCTCATATGTCGGTAAGCGGATTATCATCCCTGGGTTCACGGATAACAGCACAGAATATGCTTATATCTCACTGCGGGTATTATTGCACTTTCCTGGCCATGGGAGGTGATTATAGCTTTACACACTGTACAATTGCAAATCAGTGGGATTATTCAAACAGGATAAGCCCATCTGTTTATATAAGTGATTACTATGATTATAATGAAACCAGGTATGCCGCTCAACTGGTAAAGGCAGGTTTCTATAATTCTGTTATTACAGGCCGTAAAGGATCAGAGATATATATAACAAGTGTTGATCAGAAACAGCTTAATATTGAATTTATTAACTGCCTTATTCAGGACGAATACCTCCAGCAATATACCGCTGATAACTGTATCTTCAATCAGGATCCCCTGTTTCTCAGCTGGAGTGAATATGATTTCAGGCCCGATAACCTGTCGCCTCTGATAAACAAGGGAGCAGTGTATTACGCTAATATTGTGCCTGCCGATATGAGGGGGAATAGCAGGATAGACGATGAGGCTCCTGATATAGGAGCTTATGAAAAACAGCCAGGCGAAAATGATACGCAAAAATAAATACTTCATTATCCTGACAGCAATCATTGCAATAATAATTGCTGGCGGTAAAAATATTGAAACAACACCCGGCAGCCAGGGGAAAACCGTTCATTTATTGTTCTATAATACCGAAAACCTTTTTGATACCATAGACAGTAACCTTGATGATGATGAGTTTGTTCCGCTTTCAGACAGGAGGTGGAATACCTATAAGTATTACAGAAAAATAAATAATATTTTTAAAGTGATAGCCTTATGCAGCAGCGATATGATAACACCAGATATTATTGGGCTTTGCGAGGTTGAGAATATTAATGTCCTGGATGACCTGTGTAATAAAACAATGCTGTCACGGGAAGGATATGATTATATTATTTCCGGGGGCAAGGACCTGAGGGGCATTAATACAGCATTGCTGTTTAAAAAAGACAGGTATGACCTTCTGTCTGCTGATTCATGGTGCCCGGTTTACCGGGATGGTAAGTATATGGATACAAGGGCGGTACTATATACCAGCTTCAGGACAGGTGATGATACACTTGATATAATTATCTGTCACTGGCCCTCAAGAAGGGGAGGAGCTAATGAATCGGAATACAGGCGAAAAAAAGTGGCTTCATACATTAAGAGAAAAATTGACAGCATTGGCACTGAAAGAAAAACAGTTATTATGGGCGATTTCAATGATGAACCCGGATCTGAATCTGTTCGTGTAACACTGGGTGCTGCTGCAGAAAACGAAATGAAGAATCATAATATCCTGGTAAATACATCATTTATCCCAACGAAAGGAATGGGAACCTATAAATATCAGGGTAGCTGGTATCTGTTCGACCAGGTAATAGTGTCAGGATCAATCTATGGTTCACAAAGAGGGCTGTACTATAAAAAAGGAAGCTTCAGGATAGTGAATGATGATGCATTGCTCACAGCAGATAACACTTTTAAAGGGCTGCGACCGTACAGTACATGGTGGGGATACAAGTATACAGGTGGCTTCAGCGATCATCTGCCTGTAATAATAAGCCTGGCAACCAGGTAATATTATTTCTCAACAGGTTTAATACCTATCTCTGCAGCTTTCTTTATCAGGAATTCCCTGGCCGCTTTATATTCATTTGGTATGATTCCGTCAAGTATAGCTTCCTTTATGCTGCTTTTTAGTGAGCCTACCTGCCTTCCTGGTTTGAGATTGAACATTTTGATTATTTCATTGCCATCAATAGGTGGCTGAAAATTCCGTATATGATCTTTCTGCTCAATTTCCTGTAGCTTCTTTCTTACAATACCAAAATTTCTGAGATGATGTTTCACCTTTCTTTCATTCTTCGATGTAATATCAGCCTCACACAGCAGCATAAGATCATCAATATCATCACCGGCATCAAATAATAACCTTCTTAAAGCAGAGTCAGTTACTGATTCCTGTGATAGTATTATTGGTCTTAGATGAAGAGCAACAAGTTTCTTAACATACCTCATACTGTCGCCCATGGGAAGTTTTAACCTCTTGAAAATACCAGGGACCATTTTTGATCCTATGAATTCATGCCCGTGGAAAGTCCACCCGGTACCCTCAATATATTTCTTCGTCACAGGCTTTGCTATATCATGCAGAAGAGCGGCCCATCGCAGCCATAGCGAATCCGACATGGCACTGACATTGTCGACAACCTGTAATGTATGATCAAAATTATCCTTATGACCCTGGTTGTCTTTTTTGTCAACACCCTTGAGCTTATAAAACTCGGGCATGATCTTTTCTAACAGCCCGCTATCGTAAAGAAGTCTGAATCCCAGCGATGGCCTGCTGCTCATCAGAATCTTATTCAATTCAACAGTAATCCTCTCATATGAGACGATGCTTATCCTGCCAGCATTTTTCCTTATTGATTCAAATGTTTCAGGCTGTATGCTGAAATCAAGCTGGCTTGCAAACCGTATCGCCCTGAGCATTCTGAGAGGATCATCTGAAAATGTCCTGCCTGGCTCCAGGGGAGTCCTGATAAGACACTGGTCAAGATCACTGATACCATTGAACGGATCAATTAGTTCACCATAGTTGTTCCTGTTAAGACTTATAGCAAGTGCATTTATGGTGAAATCACGACGGTTCTGATCATCCTCCAGATCGCCATCCTCAACAATGGGCTTGCGTGAATCACTGCTGTAGGATTCTTTCCTTGCACCTACAAATTCGATTATATGATTACCTGTCCTGAACATGGCTGTGCCAAAATTTCTGTACACGGTAACCTTTATCCCGGGAGATATGCGCCTGGCTACCTTCCTGGCCAGGTCTATACCACTTCCCTTTACAACTATATCAATATCCTTCTGATCATGATCACGACCAAGAAGGCAATCACGTACATACCCGCCTATTACATATGCTTCTGTGCCCGATTCATATGCAGTATCGGCAATTAAACTGAAAATCCTGTCAGATATACATTTCTTCATATGTAAATATGACGATTTGTTCAAGATACATGACAAAATTACAATTAAATGCTAAAATACTACTTATTAACTGAGTATTTGAACAACGGTATAGTCTTTGACGTTATAATTAAAACAATTTAAGAAATTTATTATGGTAGAGCATCTGACTAAAGAAACATTTTTGACAAAGGTATTCAATTACGAGGAAAACAAAGATTGGAAATTTGAGGGAGACAAACCCTGCATGATTGATTTTTATGCTGACTGGTGTCAGCCATGTAAAATTGTTACTCCTATACTTGAAGAATTATCAAAAGAGTATAATGGTTCACTAAATATATATAAAGTTGATACAGAAGCGGAGCAGGAACTGGCTGCAATTTTTGGGATAAGGAGCATTCCTAGTTTATTGTTTGTTCCAAAAGACGGTCAACCCCAGATGGCTATGGGAGCTTTACCCAAGAACACTTTTGAGAAGGCTATTAAGGATGTGCTGGGTGTTGAGAAACCGGCATAAATATTAAAAAAAAGTTAAATGTTGAATTTTATTATAGTAATGATGCAACATTTAATACCTTTGTTACGTTACAATAATAATTACAATAATAAAATGTAACATCATACAACAACAGTAGTTTGTTTTCTGGGATTTAGGTTTAGGGACATTAGGGAAAATCAGGGCATATGGTCCTGATTTTTTTTATTCCATTTCTTCAATTATCTTATCTATCTCTTCCTCTGTTTCCCTTAATTTTGACTGGCAAAGCCTCAAAAGATCGGATGCGTGTTTAACTTTGCCTGTCAGCTCATCAACATCCATCTCTCCCGATTCTATCTGTTCGAGGATCTTTTCCAGCTCTTCCACTGCCCTGTTAAATGTTAGATTCTTTTCAGCCATTTGTCTTGTTAATATAAATATAAACTGTTGTACCCCTTTTTTCTTCACTCTCCAGGTTGATAGTACTGTTGTTTATTGAGGTCAGCAACCTGGCAATCAGCAATCCCAGTCCGATCTTTTGTGAATCCTGTTGCGGGGTTTTATCTTTAACCCTGCTGAGATTAAAAATCCTGTTTTGCAGCTCCGGCATAATACCAGTGCCAAAATCAGTGATTGAAAGAATATAAGCCTGTTTTGTATTTTGTGTCCTGATGATTATATCTGACTTGGGTGAAGAGTGCTCTACACTGTTCTCAACAAGAATAGTTATTAGTGTCTCAAGAGAGAACCTGTCGTATTTTATATTAATATCCGGGTCAATATCGAACCTTATCCTTATATCCTTTTTCAATGCAAGGCCCAGGAGTGAAGGTAACATCTCATACATAAAATCATTGAAGTTTATACTCGCATATTCCACTGCATATTTATTTCTCTGCAGTTTGGACCATAAAAGGATACTCTTAAGCCCTTTCTCTATACCCGATGCATCCCTGTACAGTTTTTCTATCATTGATTTGAGCTTAAGGTCTTTATTATTATCCTCAAGGTAAGTACTTATTGTAGACAATATCGTGGTAAGATTCGTAAAGGGTTTACTTAACTTAAGTGAGACAATTGAAAAAAAATCATTCTTGTTTTCCCTTATACTCAAAATCTTTTCTTTATAACCTGAAGACCTTATATATGCTTCCTGCAGCCCTGTTCTTCTTAATGCCAGTTTCCTTTTTGTTTTCCTAATTGCCCTCAGGCTGTAAACCATATAGGTTAATATTATTAACGTTATAGCCAAGGCCAGGTTTAATACCGTCGAAACGATTTTTTCAATTCTTATTTTTTTTAACAGCAGTTCATTCTGATGGTGTTTGAGCGATATCTCTTCTTCTGAAGCTGTGATACTTAACCTGATATTATAGTTTTGTACCAGGTTTTGAACTTCCATATCTGTCAGTTTATTCTTATAATCGTTGTATAGCATGCGATAATTCAGAGCCTTACCATGCTCTCCTTGAGTCCTGTATTTTTCTGATAATGTATATATTACATCCAGAGGATTTATTACTTCATATTTATGCAGAATGTCAAAATTAATACTGTCAAGGTATGCTTCACACAGGTCAAGATTATTATTTACCAGGTGATACTTGCATAGTCTTAAATCGATCATACCCTTGAGTGCAGGTTCCCCAAGTAATTCGTTCTCTACAATCATAGAGTCTATCCACTTTTTCTCATTATCCTGCCCGGTAGCATGCCAGTTATCAAAAAGGAAAGCATAGGCATCTGCTTTTCTTTCATATCCTTTTATCCCTTTGAAACATTCAAGTGCCTCAAGCAGGAGCCTCCTGCTTTCATCGTACTGCTTAAACGAGAGTAATGTTTCGCCAAGTGATGTAAGTTCATCTCCCGTTCTTCTTGAATCAAGCGATTTCTTTCTCAGGTTTATTGACTTTTTATAATATTTGATGCTACTTATTGTATCATTCTTCCTGTGGAATAACAGCCCGAGGTTATGTAATATCGATGCCATATTCTCATCCATGTTAAGACTGTCGAAAATATGCAGTGCTTTAATATAATTTTCTTCAGCATTATCATATAAGCCTGATGTGGTATACAGGTTACCATAAATATGCCATGTTTTAGCAATCTCCCTGGGATCATTTATCCTCCTTGCTATTTCCATCCTTTTATCCGCATATACCAGCCCGGTTTTTAATGATCTGTACTGTTCTGCCCGGGCCTTCTCATTGAGTATATTTAATTTAACTGTATCGGGCATCCATGAAATTGTGTTCATTACACTATCTATTGTACTGATCTGCCCTGCGCATTTAATGCCAAGGGTAAGTAAAAGGATTATATATGTTGCGGTCCTTTTAAGCATCAGGTTTAGGTATTTTCAGAATTACTGTGATGCCATGTTCACGGCTGTTATCTATATCCAGTTCACCCTTATTCATTTTCAGGAGGTCGATACATATAGTAAGTCCCAGGCCACTGCCTTTTTCGCTTACGGTACCGGGTTTTGAAATCAGGTAATTGCCCTTGAGTATGCTGTCCCGTATTTCATTGCTCATGCCCACACCGTCATCTTCTACAGTGACAATAAGCTGATCTTTGCCGGTATCTGCTTTTATCCTTATTTCACCTTCATTTTTGCTGTATTTAATGGCATTATTAAGCAGGTTACGCATAACCGACCTGAACACATCAGGGTTTATCCGGGCTGCAGCTGTATTTTCAATACTGATTTTAATACTTATATTCTTCCTTTCTGCAAGAGGTTTATAAAGAGCTACTACATTATTTGCAATGCTCTTTATCCTGATATCGGATATTTCAAGTTTATCTTTTCCTTCCTGTATGGTTGCTATACTCTGGAGGTTTATTAATAGCTGGTTAAGCTGGAAAGATGTCTCACTGAGCATATTGCTGTATTCCCTGATGCTGTCTTTGTCAAGGGCTTCAAAATCATCGACCATCAATTTGCTAAATCCCAGTATAGCCTGAAAAGGGTTGATAAGATCATGAGCGAATACTGATATTAGTGTGTCGAGCAGCTTGTTTTCTTTTTCAAGCTCCTTGTTGGTCTTTTGCAGCTCACGATTAACAGAGGCGGATTTATCTGTCTCGATACTTAACTTTTCCTTGGACTTATTCCTTATTTTTCTAATTCTTAGCAATATTACGAACAGGATAATAAATGCAATAAGAATCATAAAAAGGACAAGAGTCAGTTTATGTGCTGCATCCTGCCTTTTCCTGTTGAGACTCATTTCCTGTTCCAGGTTATCTTTAAGTCTTTGGTTTCTGCCTTCTTCATACTCTATCATCAGCAGTGTGATGATTTCTTCCCTGTTAATAATATTATCAAATGACTGTATCTCATTTAGTATATTCTCATATCGCCAGGCTCTGTTATAGTATCCTGTTTCAGCATATGCTTTGCACAGGTATTTAAGGTGGTCAAGCTGGTCGGGTAACCTGTATCTTTCGTCAATATTATGTTGTAATGAGGTACTTATTACCTTATCATAGTCCTTATTATTAAGGTGGAATTCCATCACTGATGTATAGAAAGACAGCCTGTCCATATCACTGCACCTGCTTTCATCCAGGGCAAGGTATCCCCTGTTGATCCAGCTTTCAGCTTCTTCTTTATTGCCAAGCTTGTTATAATTGCCGATTATTGAACCTATTACTGAAACGGGAGATATATTACCCAGGTTAATACTGTCGTACCTTATTATATTCTTCAGTATTTCCAGCGATACTACATAGTTGCCTAGTTTTGTCTCTACCTCGGCCATATTATATGCGAACAGGTCATAAGAACCCAATTCTTCCTGCTCATTTATTTGAATTGCCCTCTGGAGGTATTTCTTAGATGACTGGTAGTCGCCAACCAGTGCAAAGATGATAGCTGTATTATTAAACAGGGTATTCACGCCGGAATAGAATTTTTCTTCCAGGTATAAATTCAATGCCTTGAGAAAATATTTTATAGCTTCACTATTATTACCTTTAAAATACTGGATCACACCTTTCTGCGTTTCCAGCAAACCATCGTAAAGGGGGTGCCAGTGGTTTCCTATGCTGTTCATCTGTAAAGAAGAAAACTCAAGGTTTTCCACATCGGCATTGTTAAGATATTCAACAGCCTCCTGGTATAATTCGACGAACAGCCTGGTATTGAGTGATTCACTTGATTGGTACCTGTAGCAATAAGGGAAATATGTATTTTGTCCATAAATCCCCAGGCAGGAAACCACGAAACCAAGGCTTATAAGAAATATTTTCCCCTTTCTCATTTATCAGGTTTCTTAAGGTCAACCACTTTACTTTTTATTCTGCCAAGATCTAATATAGTATCTATACCGGAGCCTATTTGCAGATCATCTGATGATTTTACTGCTTTTCCATTGTAAAGTGTAATTGAATACCCACGTTTTAGTACTCTTGACGGACTAAGGTAATTAATTGATCTGGAAATATTATCTAAAATTGTCTGTTTTTGATTCCTGTACCTCAGTATTGAAGGTTTTATTCTCTTATTAAGCTCTCCAAACCGTACTGATTTATCCCTTATGCCTTTAATGGCCCTGTTACCTATATTTATCCTTAAAGTACTTATCATTGTGAGGTTATGGGTCATGTATGCACGGGTATTACTTGTAAGTTTTAGTCCTGATCTGTTTAGCATAGCCCGTTTGTCCTGTAGTGATGCCCTTACTTTTGGAGCCATATTTACGCTTATACGGTTAATGTTAATCCGCTTTTCATTTACCAATTTCCTGCTGCCCATGGTAATTGACTTCCTTAGAACAGAGAGGTATTCTTCTGTCTTAACGGTCTGGTTTATTATAAAATCAGATACTGCTGTTGGTGTCTTAAATGACCTGAAGGCGACTATATCAGTAACTGAAAGATCTTTTTCATGGCCTATACCGGTAATAACAGATATGGGTGATTGGGTGATAAGATATGCAATATTATAATTATCAAACCAGCTCAGGTCAGCCTGTGACCCGCCACCTCTTACTATAGCTATAAGATCATATTGTTCTATTTCTTCAAATATGTTGTTGATTGCTTCTGTTACCGATGATTCAGTTTCTTTGCCCTGCATTACAGCACTGTACAATCTTGTTGAATAGGTATACCCATATTCATTTTTCTTTAGTTGGTCTTCAAAATCCTGGTAACCGGCGGCCTGCTCTGATGATATTACAGCTATCCTTGAAGGGAGCAGGGGAAATGACAGTTCTTTGTTCAGATTAATTACACCTTCATCTTCAAGGCGTTTAATTATCTGTTTGCGTTTAAGTGCCAGCTCACCAACTGTATATGCCGGGTCGATATCAATAATACTCAGGCTGAGACCATATACCTCGTGATAATCAATGCTTCCCCTGAGCAGTACCTTTATTCCTTCTGCCAGCTTTTGGCCGGTAACATTTTCAAAATATGGCAGCAGGAGCCTTGCTTTGCGTGACCATATTACGCCACGTAGTCTTGATTTTATATCTTCATGCTTGTCTTTTTCGATAAGCTCAATATAGCAGTGACCCGAGTAATTGATCTTCAGTTCTGATATTTCTGCACTCACCCAGTAAAAACCCGGTAATTGTTCTTCCAGTGATTTTTTGATAAGTGCCTGGAGCTCGCTTAGGGAATACCTGTTATTATTCTCGTCCATTACTTTATTATCCCTGTTATCTCAGGATCCTTGATTTTTCCTCCTTCCTTTTCCAGTTTATCAAGGTATTCGGTTTCCTGTTTTATCAGCTCGGCCCTGTTCTCGGGGATGCCATTATTATACCTGATTTCCTTCCTCAGGCTGCCATCATTATTAAAGAAAAGCCATTTACCCGTTCTGATATCATTATTATAACAACCTGTGATTTCATGTTTACCATTGGTATGCCATGTTTTAAATTCACCATTACGTTTATCATTGACAAAGCTTGATTCCAGTGATAATGTTCCGTCAGTGTAATACTGCTTCCATTCTCCTGTCTTTTCTCCTGCCTTAAATTCCATCTCTTCTGCTATATCCCCGTTCCAGTGATATTTCAATCTCAATCCTTCAACTTTATCATCCATGTAAATACATTTCATCAGCATATGATCTTTAACATAATCAGAATAATACTTCCACTCTCCGGTTTTCTTTCTCAAGTAATATTTACCTTTTCCTGCAATATAACCGTTAGGATGGTAAAAGACAGCATCCACGGTATCTGTTTCAGCCCTGTAATTTAGCACTGATTTAAGGTTCCCGTCCTCATCATATCGTTTGAATTCACTCACCGGCTTATTATCTGAAAAATAGCCCTCGTACAGCAGATTCCCGTTTGGATGTTTTTTTATCCAGTGTCCCTGTTTATATCCATTCTTATCTGTCAGGTTTAATTTTTCCTGTGCCTTCATGTTATATAATGGTAACAGCACTATAAGAATAGATAGTGTTATTTGGAAAATATGTTTCATATGATTTTATATTAAGGTGTAAAAATAAAAAACACTCTGAAAAAAACAGAGTGTTTTATCATTATATATATGAGTTTTTTCTATTTAACCTCCTCGAAATCAATATCAGTTACTTCTTCATCGCCATCTTTCTTGCCCTGCTCACCTGCCTGTGGCTCCTGTTGCGGACCACCCTGTTGCTGGGCTTCAGCCTGTGCTGATTTATAAATATCTTCAGAGGCAGCCTGCCATTTAGCGTTAAGGTCATTTAAGGCTTTATCAATGGCATCAATATCCTGGTTCTTATGCGCCTCCTTAAGGTCTGAGAGAGCTTTTTCTATAGGTTCTTTTTTATCGGCTGGCAGTTTATCTCCATATTCCTTCAGCTGCTTCTCGGTCTGGAAGATCATACTGTCAGCAGAATTTATCTTATCTACTCTTTCTTTAGCTTTCCTATCTTCCTCCTCATTGGCCTTGGCTTCCTTGCGCATATTGTTTATTTCATCTTCACTGAGACCAGAAGAAGCTTCTATCCTTATGCTCTGCTCCTTACCTGTACCCTTGTCTTTAGCCGAAACATTCAGTATACCATTGGCATCAATATCGAATGTAACCTCTATCTGTGGTATTCCTCTTGGGGACGGTGGTATACCGTCGAGGTGGAACCGTCCTATGGTTTTGTTGCCGGCAGCCATTGGCCTCTCACCCTGCAGAACATGTATCTCAACCGATGGCTGATTATCAGCTGCAGTGGTGAATGTTTCATTCTTTTTAGTTGGAATGGTGGTGTTTGCCTCTATCAGCCTGGTCATTACCCCGCCCATAGTTTCTATACCCAGTGACAGTGGTGTGATATCAAGTAAAAGAACGTCTTTTACTTCACCTGTCAACACACCACCCTGTATGGCTGCTCCAACGGCAACAACCTCATCAGGGTTGACACCTTTTGAAGGTGTTTTACCAAAGAAATTCTGTACTACTTCCTGTATTGCAGGTATACGTGTTGAGCCTCCTACCAGTAGCACTTCGTTGATATCGGACGATTGCATTCCTGCATCCTTAAGAGCCTTTTTACATGGTCCGATAACAGCCTGTATGAGTGAATCAGTAAGCTTTTCAAAATGAGCTCGTGTCAGTGTTTTTACCAGGTGCTTGGGTATACCGTCCACAGGCATTATATATGGTAAGTTTATCTCTGTACTTGTAGAGCTGGATAATTCTATTTTGGCTTTTTCTGCTGCTTCCTTCAGGCGCTGCAGTGCCATTGGGTCTTTCCTGAGATCGACTCCTTCATCTTTTTTGAACTCTTCGGCCAGCCAGTTGATGACAAGCTCATCAAAATCATCACCACCAAGGTGAGTGTC